>JAZDEI010000147.1:0-22746 GCA_043808945.1 Fidelibacterota bacterium
GCGGTCAACTGGACCCGCTTGGCATTTTCCTGGACGTTATCCGCGGAGGTCAGCGCGGCGGAACGGGTGTCGAACTCCGCCAGGTCCGATTCCTTCAGACCGAGAATCGCCAGATCGCTCAGCCGTTGTTCCGCGATGTTCTTGATTAACGACAATACGATGACCATTTCGCTGACCGATTTGGGAGCCTCCTCGCCAATGCGGAATTCCTTGAGATTCTGCTGATCCGTAAACACGGATTTTGCGGCTTTCTGGAATTTTGCAATCAGCCGGCCGGCGTTCTCCATCCGGAGGTTTTGCGCTTTGGTCAGTTCGTTGACCTTGTGCATCGCGTCCTTATGGGCGGTATTCTTCAGAACCACCGCGTCATTGACGTTGCGCAATTCCAGCAGAGAATCGGCCGTCTCGCCGACTTCCGCCATCTGGGGCGCGTACTTTTCAAACACACTAATCAGGACATTAGCATCCTGTACCCGTTGTTCAAGACTAATACTCATGATTTCCTCCTTGTTTTTCGAGCATTACAACAATTGACAATGATTTCCTGAAAAAGGATATTAAGAATTGAACAAACCCTATTTGAATTGATGGAAAATATGTTTGGCAGAGGAGAAAAAACGTTCGGAGAAGCCGACCAAACGTTAGGAACACCCGATCGGGCGTTCGGCGTGTCCGTCTTAACGTTCGGCGCACCCGATCTAACGTCCGGCGTATACGGCCTGGCGTTGGGCGGAACCGACCTAACGTCCGGCGCATCCGATCTGTCGTTGGGAGCCTCCGGCCTAACATCCGGCACAGCAAATGAATAGTCGGGAACAAGAATCCCGGGCAATTTCCCGGTTGGAGTCGTAGTGGGAGGCTAATTCCTTTTAAGCCGTTTTCCAATACGGCATAAAAACGCAGAACGGACGAAAAAGATCTGGTAAATATGGGGCGGCAGACAACCATTTTTACAATACCTTCCACTTAATAGTACACCGTTTCGTTTAAAATGTCAAGAAATATTTAAGCCGCAGACGGACAGACAACTCTGATGGTCTACAATCTGCGCGGTGAATTGGTCGAAGTACTTTTAAGCACTTATGTTCTTAAAGGTACTTATTCTTTAACCTGGCAGCCGTTGAATTTGAGTGCGAGCGTGTATATTGTGCGCCTACAGTCGGGGAATAAGACGAATCTACAGAAGATCGTGTTTGTGAAATAATTTTTCACCACAGGGGACACGGAGAACACAAAGATCGCCATCTTCTTAATAGCACTTATAAGTACTTAAAAGCACTTTTAAGCACTTCCTTCTCTACAATCCTGAAATCAGGCAATCATACATCCACGCAGAAGATGGTTAGCAAATTTTTTAAATCAATAATGATTCATATATTATTCCGGGTAAATAAAGGAGAAAACAATGAGGAACTATCGCGCACTGTTATTGACAATAACCGCTGGATTATTACTATCCCTTTCATCCTGCTTCCTGCCCGAAGATTTCGAGGCTACAATTACGGTCAAAAAAGACGGCAGTTATACATTCCAATATGACGGGAACCTTGTTTTCGTTATGGCGCTGTCTGCTAAAAAAGAGGGTAAACTAACTAAGGAAGACGAGAAGTCTCTGAAAGAAACGGAAAAAAAGCTGCTGGAGACTCCGGGCTTTAAGAAAGCCAGGTACATCGGCAATGCGCGCTATAAAGTTCTGGTGGAACAATCCGGGAAATCCGGTGAGGATTACTATTTCATTTCCAAAGATATGAGTATCTTTTCTATTAAATGTAAAGACAACGGTAGTGTGGAAATCAAAGCGCTCCAGATGAGAGCTAAGGATCTGGAAGGACTGAAATCCGTTAATGTCACGATTGCCGGTACACTTAGCGTCTTGCTTGACAAAGGCGTGAAAGTAATAGAACATAATGCCGATAAAGCCTCGCCCGGCCTTTATCAATGGCGAATAAAAAATCCCGATAAAGCGCCATTTATTATCATAAAACCCTGATATAAGAGAATCGCCCCCGATCTTTATTGAGGACGCTAAGATTTCTATATTTTTTTGTTATGAAGGAGCATCCCGATTGAGCGGGGGCAGATATTTAATGCTGGCAGTTGTGTCCTTCGTGAGCATGTACCTGACAGGCCATATCGGGCGCCATCAGTTCGGCCTGGCCGGAGGTGAATTCAGTAATCGCTCCGGCGACATCAACCGCCGTGCGGCTTAGAAAAATCCGGATGCCGAGCGCATTTAGATTCTGGATGGCGCGCAGGCCCATTCCACGGCAAATAACGGAGGTGATTTTTTCCTTAACCAGAGCCTGAGCCGGGTGACATTGCCCGTGCTGATGTTCCATGGTGGTATTTGTGATAATGTTCAGGGCTTGCGATTCAGTTTCATAAAGCGCATAAAACGGCGCGCTCCCGAAATGCCCGTACAGAGCCGATTGCAGGCCGGAATTATTTTCAATTGGAATTGCTATTTTCAAGATGTTTTACTCCCATTTTGTTTTGTTTCGGATTTTAAACGACGGCGGCCGTGACAGCACCCCTGGCCATGTCCGCCGCAGTCATCGGGATGACGATAAATAGCGGTTGAGTGACAATTAGGACACTCGGCCGGCCGGCCGGTGCCGTGCGGCATGCTCCAGATATGCTGGCAGGCGTCGCACAGAAATTGGCGTTCGGGCATTATTATGGTGCCTCCTTTTATTTGCAGGGCTTTTTGATTGATTAATGCCTCGGCAATTTTCTGATGAGCGCTGAAAATAATATTGCCGAAGGTTTGACGGGAAATATTCATGCATTTGGCGGCCTCTTCCTGGTACAATCCCTGCTGATCGGCTAACCGGACGGCTTCCAGTTCATCCAGTGTCAGAATGACCGACTCTAAATTTCTCAGAGGAATCCCGGCCGGTTTAAACCAAAAAGAATCGGGCGCGAAAGCAATGCGGCGACATTTACAGGGCCGGGGCATTAGTATTCTTCTCCAAACCGGTTAGCAAAAGATCTAAAATGTTATCAACTTCAGCGCTGATTTCTGTCGCGATCGCAGCTTTTCCAGAATCAAGCAGAATAGCTTGGGCCACTAACGGCAGGCGGCCGAGATCCGGCAAGTCCGGGACTTTCGACGGCGAGGAGCTGGAGAACAGATCGGTTTTTTCTCCGCAATGCGGGCATTTAAAATAACTCAGGTTTTCGATCACGCCGAGCATTTTCATGTTCATTTTACGGGCCATGCCGATCGATTTTTCGACGATGGTGATGACGACATCATGCGGCGTTGTCACGAAAGCCAAGCCACTCAGAGGAAAAGACTGCATTACCGAAAGCGGCACATCAGCAGTGCCGGGCGGCAGATCGATCAGCAGATAATCCAGGTCGCCCCAGAGCGTTTCACCCCAGATTTGTTGCAGGGCTTTGGATAAAAGCGGCCCGCGCCAGATCAACGGCGCCTGGGTGTCGTCCAGCATCAGATTCATGGAAATTATCGCGATGCCCTGATCCGAAATGACCGGATGCAGATTGGTGCCATCTGAAAAGACGCGCTGATCTTTAAGTCCAAGCATACCGGGAATGCTCGGCCCGGTCAGGTCGGCGTCGAAAATTCCGACTCTTTTTCCGCGCTTATTCAAGGCTAAAGCCAGCAGGGTCGTGATAGTCGATTTGCCGACTCCGCCCTTGCCACTCATAACGCCAATGACCGGAAAAGGCAGTTGGTTTTCTTTCGTTGGATTCTGATTGTGATTCATTGTACTCCTAATAATTGGCATATGCTAATATTAATAAATCCCCGGCTGACCGCCAAGGGTTATTTTTATTGACGGAATAGCGGATGTTTGTTAAGAATGGATATTGTAACTTGAGTTCGATATGAGGACTTGCCAATAATTCATTCGGGCGACTAAATCCATTTATAGTCAAATCCATTATTCCCAACCAAAATAAAAATATGTATATTTCTCACTGAACAATTATACCGGAGTGATTATGAAACCATACAAAGTAATTATTGCCGCCTGTTCCGACTACGATCCCGATGTTATCAGCGCTAAGATTGCGGAATCCGTTGACCAGATGGTTCTGCCAAAACCGATCTCGGGCAAGATTGTAATCAAACCCAACTTAGTCATGGCCCACCCACAGGTCGCCACCGAATCCTATACCCGTAGTGAAGTGATCGAAGGCCTTATTCGCACTGTTCTGCAAAAAGGGACTGCCATTGAACGAATTGACATTGTGGAAAAATCCGGATTAGGAATTACTACCGCAACGGCTTTTCGGCATGCCGGTTACCGCAACCTCGCCCGTAAATATCCAATAATCAGGCTGCGCGCGATGGAAGAGAGTCGCCAGGTGCGAATCGGTTTAGACAACGGCCAGATCCATAAAAGTGTCCGGATTGCCCGCGCAGTAGCCGAACGGGATTTCCTGATTTATGCCCCGAAGCTGAAAACCAATGTCCTTTCCCAGGCCTATTCCGGCGCGTTGAAACTGAACATTGGCAGTATTGACAGCAAAGAGCGTATGTATCACCATCATTACGATTTGCATCGTAAAATGATAGATCTGCTGGAAATCGCCAATCCCGATCTGATCGTAACGGATGGTATTCGTTTTGCCTTTGGCGGCAACCAGATGACCCAGCCGGGCATGGCACTTGGCGTGCTGGTAATCTCTGCCAACGCAGTTGCCCATGATATGGTCTGCGCCCGGATGCTGAATCTCGATCCTTTCAAGATCGATCATATTAAGGAAGCCATTGAACGCGGCTATGGCCCCAAATCCTTTGAAGAAATAGAGATTGCCGGGGATGTGTCTATCGAATCCGTTCAGGAAAAAACCAAAGATCTAGACTATGGTTTTTATCCGGTGGATCAATTCAAATGCAATTTCAGAATCATTTCCGGGACTCCTTACTGCACCGGCGGATGCCAGGGTATTTTCCTGGATTGGCTTCACATGGTCAAAGATCGCAAACCCAAGACCCTGGCGCGTTTTCCGAATCTCACCGCTCTGGTAGGCAAGGTCAGTCAGAAAATCGATGCTAAAACAATTATGCTGGTCGGCGATTGCGCCCAAGCCTCGCCGCAATTAAACGCCCGCCGGATCGTGCGCATCAAGGGTTGTCCACCGACGCACAAACGTATTGTCTGGGATATGATGGTTAAGTTCGGGCTGCTGGCGCCGCTGGTGCGCCCCTCCCTGATCTGGGACGGATTCGGTTTGTATCCTCTGAAAAAAGTTAAGGGCTGGCTGGTGAACCTGAAATTCAAGCCCCTTCAGAAAAAGGCCTGATTCTTTCGAATCCTGCCGGTAAAAACTTACAAAAGGTTGCTGGCCAGTTCGGCCAGTTCACTGCGCTCACCTTTTTCCAGATTGATGTGCGCGTAGATGTTCTGGCCCTTCATTTTGTCGATCAGGTAGCAGAGCCCGTTCGAGTGAATGTCGAGATAGGGATGATCGATCTGGAAAATATCACCGGTGAAAACCATCTTGGTGCCATCGCCGGCGCGGGTGATGATCGTTTTCATTTCATGCGGCGTCAGGTTTTGAGCTTCATCCACGATGAAAAAGACTTTTACCAGACTGCGCCCGCGGATATAGGTCAGTGGCGCGATCACTAATTTATCGTCGTCAAGCAGTTCGCTGATGCGCTTGAATTTCGGGCTGGACTCCGGATACTGGTTTTTAATTACTCCGAGGTTATCGAATAACGGTTGCATATACGGATCGAGTTTCGATTCAATGTCGCCGGGCAGAAAGCCGATGTCTTTGTTGCTTAGCGGTACAACCGGACGCGCCATATAAATCTGGGAGTAGTTTTTCCGGATTTCGAGCGCCGAGGCCAATGCCAGGAGTGTTTTTCCGGTGCCGGCCTTGCCGCTCATGCTGACCAACTTTATATCGGGATTCATCAGCGCATTCATAGCAAAGATCTGTTCGGCATTGCGCGGGAGAATACCATAACCCGTGACTTTTTCGACCCGCCGGATTTTGCAGGTCAGCGGATCGTTGACCGCCAGCACCGAAACCCTTTCATTGCGCAGAATCAGATATTCCCAGGGCAGAAGCGGCCGGTCTAAATTCAGGCCGCCGAGATCGTTTTCATACGGCGGACTAAAAAGCCGATCCAGATAGACGGTCGGCACATTCTCAATCAACCGCCGGCCGGCGTACAACTCCGATATATTTTTAACGTGATCAGTAAAATAATCCTGGGCCATCAGGCGGACGGCCTTGGCTTTCATCCGCAAATTGACATCTTTGGAAACCAGAATCACCGGCCGGTCCTTGGTTTCCTGCGCCAGATAATAAGCGATGTTCAGGATATGATGGTCGGGGACATTGCGGGCGAAATTCAATGCCAGGTCGGGGTGAAAGTCACGCTCAAGGCGGATCGAGATTTTACCCTGTCGCGGGCCGATCTTGACGCCGCCGTCGAACAGTTGCTCGCCGCTCAGTGAGTCCAGCGTGCGGGCGAATTCGCGCGCCTGAAAATTGATAGTCTGGTTGCCGATTTTAAACTGGTCGAGCTCTTCCAGCACCGTGATCGGTAAAACAATGTCGTGTTCCTGAAAATTGTAGATACAGGAACTATCGTGCAGAATCACATTCGTGTCCAGCACAAAGATTTTCTTCGGTTTGGAATTTACCACGATTTCCTCCGTTAAGGATTCAATGACATGAAATAAACATCTTGGTGACTTTGGGTCTTAATGACATCACCAGATTATTTTTCCGGAACGGCCTGGACTTCCCGGCCGAATGGCGTCATGGCCAGCGAAAGCATCTTGACGTGCTGTTTGGCGAACGGAATTCCGATGATCGTCACTGCGCACAACACCGCGAAAACGAAGTGCGTTACCACCAATTCCAGACCGCCGAATAACAGCCAGAGCAGGTTCATGATAGTTGACAAACAGCCCGGCGCCGATTTGGTGTAAGCAATCTTATGCCCGAACGGCATCAGTCCCAGCACCGAGAGTTTGATACATTGCATGCCGAAGGGAATTCCGACGATCGTCAGGCACAGCACCACACCACCCAGCAGATAAAAAAAGAAAATGAACAGCCCGCCGCCCAGAAAAATCCACAGTATATTACCAAGTGTACTCATATTGATCCCCTTTTCGTAAGTATCTTTTTAACGCGCTCCGGATAATTGGTCACGATCCCATCCACGCCGAGAGCGATTATGCGCCCGATATCGTCCGGATAATTGACCGTGTAAACGATTATCTCAAGTTTCAGTTGATGGGCGCTGGCCACCAGTTCGGCGTTGATAAATTCGGCGCTGGTGACGATGGTTTGCACGCCCAGCGGTCGCGTGAATTCCGCTAGTCCGAACGGCAGCCCATAGATAATGACGCCGGTGGCGAGTCGCGGCTGAATTTGCCTGGCCGCCAGGATTTCGTATTGGTTGAAGGAACTCAGCAGGAACTGATCGTATGTCCAACTGTGTTTAGCGACGTATTCGTCGACGAGTTTAATAACCAGCGCGGTGGTGCCGGGGCTTTTGATCTCGATGTTGATTTTTACCCGGCGGTCAACCAGGTCGAGAGCTTCGCGCAAGGTCGGAACCTGGTGCTTGCCAGCGATGCGTAATTGCCGGACCTCGGCGGCGGTTTTAGAGTAGATTGAGCCCTTTCCATCCGTAGTGCGCTCCAGCCGGTAATCGTGCATGATGAACAGCTCGTCTTCGACACGCTGCACGTCGAGTTCGATCCAATCGGCGCCCAGCGCGATAGCCTTTTCAAAAGCCGCCAGTGTGTTTTCCGGAGCATGCCCGGAAGCACCCTTATGGGCGATGACCTGAATGGGTTTGACGCTCAATTCAATTCCACTTTGCCGGTGCGGTGATAATCAGCCAGGACTTCCCGGAAAACTATATACGTTATCAGTTCGTCCATATTGAACACGATGTGGATGTAACGCAGATAATTCGGTACCTCCATTACGGTCGTATCACTGGCAACAAAAGTGCCGTCAGCCTTGAATTGTTTAAGAAAATCCGAGCTCCGGATAACCGCTGCCGGATAGTACTGCACTGCAATGTGCCGCTCCGGATCATGGTACAATAGCGCCACCGGAATAAAGGTTTTTTTCCCGCACTGCCCGCATGCCAGGAGGTTAATCTGTCCCTCGAACAAAGCCTTTTTGGCTTCCGGAGCGAGGGCGACATTCAGGGATTGCCAGATTTGGACGCTTTGTTCGTGCTTACAATGCGGACAGACCACAATTTTCGACTCGTTAATCGACATGTGCTTTTTCCTCGGTCATTGATTTATTTGCGGATTCCCAGTTTATCGAAGATGAACGCATACTCGAAGGCGATTTCCTTCAGATAATCGTAGCGCCCGGTGGCGGAGAAGTGACCCTTACCCATGTCGGTTTTCAAGAGCAGGACATTGTGGTCGGTTTTCAGGGCGCGTAGTTTGGCGGTCCATTTGGCCGGTTCCCAGTAGGCCACGCGCGGGTCGTTCAATCCGGCGGTGATCAGCAGGTGCGGATAAGCCTTAGCGACGACATTGTCGTAAGGCGAATAGGATTTCATGTAGGCGTAGAACTTTTCCAGGTTGGGATTGCCCCACTCTTCCCATTCAATGGCTGTCAGCGGAATCGATTTATCCAGCATGGTGTTGATCAGGTCAACGAATGGCACGTCGGCCACGACAACCTTGAATAATTCCGGTCGCAGATTGGTAATCGTGCCCATTAGTAAGCCGCCGGCGCTGCCGCCGTTGGCGATTAGTTTATCTGCCGAAGTATATTTTTCGGCGACCAGTAAATCGGCGCAGGCAATGAAATCCGTAAAGGTGTTTTTCTTACGCAGGAGTTTGCCATCCTCATACCAGGGTCGTCCCATTTCGCCACCGCCGCGCACGTGCGCAATGGCATAGACGAAACCGCGGTCTAACAGGCTCAGCCGGATCGAAGAGAAGCGTGCTTCGCTTGGATAACCATAAGCCCCGTAGCCATTAAGATAAAGCGGATGCGAACCGTCTTTGACCAGGCCTTTCTTGTAAACCAATGAAACCGGCACTTTGACGCCGTCCGAAGCCGTGGCGTAAATCCGCTCGGATTGGTATTGATCCGGGTCGTAGCCGCCCAGCACTTCGCTCTGTTTCTTCAACTCGCGGGTTTTATTTTCCATGTCGTAATCGTAGACCGAACGCGGCGTGACCAACGAAGTATATTTAAAGCGTATAATGTTGGTGTTAAAGTCCGGGTTTTCGTCACCGTCAAGCGTATAAACCGGCTCAGGGAAGTCGATATAATGCGTTGCACCGGTATTCAGATTCTCGATGCGAATATTCTCCAGGCCGTTTTCACGCTCGTAAACAACTAATTGATCGCGGAACAGATCGATACCGCTCAGCATAACGTCCGGCCGGTGGGCGATTTTTTCTTTCCAGTTACGCTTCTCCGATTTGGCGATCGGAGTCTCCAGGAGACGGAAATTGATCGCATTTTCATTGGTCAGGATATAAAACTTATCGCCGTGATGATCGATCGAATATTCGACGCCGGTCTTACGCGGGCAGAATAACCGGAACCGACCGTCCGGCCGATCGGCTGAAAGGTAATGAACTTCCGTCGTGATCTGGCTGCCCAGCACCAGCATCAGGTAGGCCTGACTGCGCGTCTTGCCCAGGCCGAGGTAGAACATCTCATCCGGTTCGTGGAAAACCATAACGTCATTAGCCGGGGCGTCGCCGAGCCGGTGACGCCAGAGTTTATCCGGTCGCATGATCGTGTCTAAGGTCGTGTAGAAAATCGTCTGGTTGTCATTAGCCCATTCCAGTCCGTAGGAGACATCGCGGATCGTGTCCGGCAGCATCTGACCGCTATTTAAATCCTTGAAAACCAGGAGGTGCATCTCGGAGCCGTTGAAATCGACGGCGTAGGCCAGCAATTTATGATCGGGACTGACTTTGAACTCGCCGATCTCGCAGTATTTATGTCCGGCGGCCAGCCCGTTTTGATCGAGCAGGATTTCTTCCGCGCCTTCCAGCGAACCTTTTTTCCGGCAATAAATTGGATATTGGCTGCCCTTCACGGTGCGGGTGTAATAATAGAAACTGTCGATCTTCACCGGCACGGATTCGTCGGTCTCTTTGATGCGGGCCAGCATTTCATTATATAATTTCTTCTGCAGGCGTTTGGTTGGTTTCATCACCGCCTCGGTGTAGGCGTTTTCGTCTTCGAGATACTTGATGACCTCGGGATTGGATTTTTCCCGCAGCCAGGCGTAATTATCGATCAGCGTATCACCCAGCACCACGGTCGTTTTCGGTTCAATTTTCGCGACCGGCGGGGTCAGCGGTTTGGTGGGGCAACCGCTCAACCAGATAACGGTTAACAGTACGACTGTTGACATTAAGCCCCTAAATATGCTTGTCCGTTTCACAAAAGCCTCCTTGTTATTTGACGAAATCGTTGTTTAATGCGGTGGTCTCGAATATCAGATAATGGGTTTTGGCCATGCCCAGGTTAGAATAAGTTGTCTGAGCTTTTTGATTGTCGCGTTCGACGTACAGCCGCAGGCCGCAGACCTTGCCGTCCGCGATCGCGGCCCGGCGGATATGCGTATACATTTTACGGTAAATACCCAATCGCCGAAACTCCGGGCGGACGTAGACGCTCTGTATCCACCAGAAAAGCCCGTTGCGCCAGTCGCTCCATTCATAGGTAATCATCAAACAGGCAACCACCCGCCCGCCGCTTTCCGCGACAATATAAAAGCCCCATTCGGGGTGCTGCAGTAGATTGCGCACTCCGGCGGTGATGGTTTCAGGCGGTAAAATCCGGTTTTCGGTTTCCAGCGCCAGGGCGGCATTGAAGGCCGCCAGATCGTCGGCATCGGATTCCTGTGCCGGGCGGATTTGAATTTCCGGATTGACCGGCTCCATAATTTCTCCATCTTTTTGCATCGGTGCTGGTCAAATACTAATCAATATTTTTCTGATATGAAATACTTTTCGCGCTTACAACCGGCAGAAAGTTTCCTAAAAACTTCCGGCCTGATTAACTTTCGGCGGTTTAGACGATCTATATATGCAATGGAAATGACCAATAAAATTATCCTGAAAGGCCTTAATCTGGCGGAAATCGGCGAGCAAATGACCGCGATCGGCGAAAAACCGTTTCGCGCCCACCAGATTTACCAGTGGCTGTATCAGAAAAATGTCACGGATTGGGCCCGGATGTCTAATATCCCGCAGGCACTTCGCGAAAAATTGACCGAGCGGTTTATTATCCAGACCATCAAACTGAAAGATTCATTTCACAGTCACCGAGACGGTTCAATCAAATACCTTTTCGAGCTGGCCGACGGTCACATGATAGAAGCTGTTTACATGCCGGAAGAGCCGCGCCGTACGGTTTGTTTGTCATCGCAGGTTGGTTGTCCCGTGGGCTGTGCCTTTTGCGCAACCGGGATAATGGGACTGATCCGCAACCTGACCGCGGGCGAAATAGTCGACCAATTGCTTTTCATCAATGCCGCTCTGACTCGTCCAATTACGCATGTGGTTTTCATGGGCATGGGCGAGCCCTTTTTTAATTACGATAATGTCATCCGCGCCGCGCAAATATTCAACAGTGAGCTCGGCCCGGAGCTGGCCGCCCGCCGCATCACGATCTCAACTTGCGGAATTATTCCGGCGATCGAACGCTTTACCGCCGAGAAACAACGTTACAAATTAGCGATCTCGCTCAACGCCACTACCGACGAACAGCGCGATAAGCTCATCCTCATTAACCGTAAGTACAAGATTGCCGAATTACTGACGGCGGCCCGTCATTATACCCGGACGACCCGCAAACACGTTACTTTTGAATATATCCTGATGGCCGGAATAAATGATACCCTGGCGGATGCGCGGCGCTTGGTCACCCTGCTCAGCCCGATTCCCTGCAAACTCAACCTGATCCCGTACAACGAGAACCCGCAGTTCCCATTCCGTGCTCCAACCGAAGAGCATCTCAACGAATTTATCCACGAAATCTACCGGGCGCCCTTTGCCGTGACCGTACGCCGCAGCAAGGGGCTGGACATCGCCGCGGCCTGCGGCCAACTTTACGTCGCAGCCAGGAAATCCTGAAAGACAGGATTTTTAGACAAGATTAACAAGATTTAATAGATTAATTCTTCTCGCCAAGACTCCAATGGCACAAATGAATCAGTTACGGATTGCGAGTTTTAGTATATAGATAATAGTTACCGGTCATTTTTTCCGGAACAGCTGGATTTAAATATCAGAGTGAGGAAGCTCACAATCATCCGGACTCGAAGAAACAGATCGTAAGGGACATTTATTGAGGGCTTCGGACAAATCCGTTATGCCGATGATTGCAATTCAGGTATATGTTATCGTCGTGTACTAGTCATAAAAATATCTTGACAATACCATTGAAATGCTAATATATTCATCCAAAATGAAAGAAATCGAGAAATTTAATAGAGCTGAATGTCAGAGTATAAGAGCAAGATTGGCCCTTCCTGGATATTTTACGGTTCCGGGCGTCTTAGGTGCCGGGCGAAATTTTATATAAACGGCAATTAGTTTTTTATTAATAAAGGAGAAGAAATTGAAGCATTTTTCAATTGTAATGCTCATGTTGTTTTTAACATATCCGGTTTTTGCGCAAAAGATCGCAGTTATGGATTTAAAGCCTCTGGGCTACTTCGATAAAGATGAGATCCAGGTTCTATCAGAACGCTTCCGCTCGGAAATCGTCAAGACGAAGAAATATGAAGTAATGGAGCGTCAGGATTTAATGGATCTGGACAGGGAACTCGCCTTGCAATTAAGTTCGGGCTTTGATGCCAATGTGGTTGCCCAGGCCGGTAAGAAATCCGGGGCTCAGTTCGTTATCCTGGGTAGTCTGGGCAAAATCGGTGCGCAGTACACGATCGATGTCAAAATGGTGAACTGTGAAACCGGCCGGATAGAGGAAAGTATTGCCGAAGATTATAAGGGCAGTAAGGAAGGTTTAATTGCCGTAATGCACAGCATTGCTTTCAAGATGGCCGGAATCCAGGAAAAGAAAAATACCTGGAAGTGGATCGCGGCCGGAGCAGTGGGGGTCGGAAGTGCGGTCGTGATAATGTTAATAAAAGGCCAGGCCACCACTCCCGGTGGTTTACCGGCGCCGCCTAATCCACCCAGCGTTCCCTGGTAATTTCTTTAATATGAATATTTAAGTGAAAGGATATAAAATGAAAAAGATACTTTTAAGTGTGCTAAGTGTGTTCGTTGCAATAAGTCTATCTTATGCAAAAGTAATTGTCGTAGATGTCGCCGGCGGCGGGCAGTATACGACGATCAAAGAGGCCGTAGCCGCAGCCGTTGCCAACGATTCTATCTTAGTCATGAGCGGGGATTATTTCTTCGATGCCAGTCATGGTAAAGTCACTGTCAGTAAAAAGCTGTTTATCATTGGTTCGGGGTACACAACGGCCGAAAATGGCGGAACCCGTTTAGTCGATGTGCCTGGCAATGGCCTGTTTGATTTAGACGGTGCCAGCGATGGAACCCATATATCTGGTTTTAGGATTGATTCAAAAGGAACAGCTGTCAACATCCAGGCCAACGCCCAAAAAATAGTCATAGAGAACAATTTTTTCATTCAGAGATCAGGATCTTATTGTATTAACCTCACAAGTTCATCAAGTGATACGATTCGGAGTAACATTTTAGTAGCCGGAGACCAACACCATCAGACCGCTTATGGCATACAATTGAACAGCACATCCGGCGACCTGATCTGTAATAATATCTTTTCCTGGTTCAGCTATGCCATTTACGAAAACACGTCCGCTTCCGGGACTTCCACTATTCGGAATAACATCATACTCGACAGTGGCTTTAGTTATTACGGATACTCCAGTGTGTATTTATATAGTAATTGTTTATTCTACTCAAACATATTTATGAATGCAGATCGCGGTGTCTCGGATCAAAGCAGTGGAAAAGCGACGATCGCATATAACGGATTTTTTAATAATTTGAGTGATGGCAGCACTGGATTAAATCCCAATACTGCCGATCCAATGTTTGAAAACTATAGTTCGAGCGACAACTTCAATGAAAATTCTCTTGAAACAAGCGAACTTGACTTTCACCTGAAAGACGCTTCTACTTATATCGATGGTGGTGTGGTGGGCCCGGCCTATCTGGATGTGGACGGCTCGCGCAACGACATCGGTCTTTACGGTGGTTCATACCCGTTTAATAATGACCTTGGTATTCCGACTATACCGGAAGTAATTACAATCAGCGTTTCACCGACATCAGTCTCGCCAAGTGGTTCGATCACGATTTCCGCGACCGGAAGAATTGGCGGTGGCGGTGCCGCGAAAGCCGCCAAGGCGATTGTACCGCCGATCGTTGAACCAAATAAAGCAAATGAACCGATCATTCAGCCGACCACCGGAAATAAAAACCAAAATCCGGCTCAGAAAACACAGGTAAAAAAAGCGGCCGACACTAAAGCCAAATAATAACTCTTTACCAAACAAAAAATGTAAAGGTTAATTAATGAAGCTCAAAACCTTACGATTTATCGCCTTATGTATGCTGTTCAGCTTGTTACCGGTGACTCTGATTATTGCAGGCAATTCGGCCAGTTTTGATCTGGATGAAAATCTCAATGAACTTCTGGGATCATTAAAAGCGACGAATATTAATTCGGCTGAATATTTTCTGGATGACAACGATCCCGGTCCGGGAAGCGCTACTGCTTTGACGGTTTCGATCGTCGATGGAAAAGCGGTTATTAACAGCGTTGTACAATTAAATAGCCTTCTCGACGGAATTCACCAAATCTATCTGCGATTACACGATGCAACCACTGGTTGGGGACCGGCGCGCGGTACTCAATTCATAGTGACCCACGGTACCGGCATTAATTACCAGATAACACAGGCTGAGTACTATATCGATACCGATCCCGGCGAGGGCGCAGGAACGGCTTTGACAATCAGCAGTGCCGGTGCAGAAGTGACCGTATCCGGCAATTTCAGCGCCGATGGATATGAGAATGGCGAACATCGCCTGTTTGTCCGTTTTTATAATAGCGAAACGGGCTGGGGGCCGGCCCGCGGCACAAAATTTTATAAAACACCGGCAAAAGAGACCTTTAATATTGCTGGTGCCGAATATTATATCGATACGGATCCGGGCAATGGAGCCGGTACGACTATTGCCGCTCCGGTTGATGGAGTTTACGATGAAACTGAAGAAGAATTCAGCATCAGCCCAAGTTTACCGGCGGTTGGTCAGCATAAAATCTACATGAGAATGAGAGATAATTTGGGACATTGGGGGCCCGCCAGGGCGGTAAACTTCACCGTAACGGACAATGCCGAAACAAATCCGACCATCGCGGCCGCTGAATATTTTATCGATACCGACCCCGGTAACGGATCGGGGACGGTCATTCCGGCACCCGCCGATGGCACTTATGATGAGGCTACCGAGGAATTCGAGGTGAATTACTCAGTTGGTTCCCTGAGTTTAGGTCGGCATATTGTCTATATCCGTACCCGGGATTCCCGCGGTCATTGGGGACCGGCCCGCGGCACGATTTTTATCATTAGTGAGGATGCCCAGCCGGTGATATCTGCGGCGGAATATTTCTTCGATGCCGACCCGGGCGATGGAAATGGAACGCCTTTCCCGGCTAAGGACGGGGCCTATAATACTACCGAGGAAGCCGGCGAATTGAATCTCTCCATCCCGGCGACCGGATTAGCAGTCGGAAATCACAAGGTCTATGTCCGGTTTATGAATTCGCGCGGAGATTGGAGTGCGAAAAAATACGCTGATTTTAGTATCGTTGTGAAACCGACGATTGAAGTATCCGTAACGGCGATAGATTTCGGTACCGTCTTTATTGGCGATTCAGCCAAAGAAGAATTTGTCATCCGGAATAAGGGCGATGCCAATTTGACGATTTCAGGTATTACGGCTCCCACAGGCTATAAGACCAGCTTTGTGACCTCTCAGGGAACTGTAGCTCCCGGAGATACTTTATTGGTAACGGTGACATTTAAACCGACCGCCGAGACCAACTATAATGGCAATCTGGTCATCAGCAATAATGACGCTCAAAAAAATATCGCTTTGACCGGCAGGGGCTCACGGGTCCCGATCTCGAAAATCACGGCGACACCGGCATCACCGTATAATTTCGGTGAAGTCGATCTGTTCGCGGATGTCAGTAAAAGTGTCCAGGTGAAAATAACCAATACCGGCACTAAAAAACTCTGGATCAGTTCGATCACTTCATCCGACCCGGTTGTATTCTCGCACGATTTTAGCAGTCTGACCGACAGTATCGCGATCAACGCTTACATTACTTTTCATATCACCTTTACTCCCAAAGATACCATTAATTATTCCGAGCATTTCACGATCGTCAACAACTCACCCACCAGCGATTATGAATACGAAGTTTCCGGGAAGGGCATCGGCACTTACGCGCCTCATATCGTTCTGCTCGCAGACACACTGGCATTCGGCACAGTTCAAACCGGATTCTCATCGACCAAAATACTCCGGATCGCCAATACCGGCACGATCGACCTGAATATTTCCAGCATCTCTTCTTCGAACGGCGACTTCCGGACGAATCTTTCTGCCAGCAATAACGTTGTGACTCCCGGTGATACTAATGAAGTGAATGTGACTTTTCAACCCGCCAGCGCAGTCACCTACGACGAAACGCTTTCGATCTACAGCAGTGATACACCCAATTCTCCGTCGACGGTTCGGGTGCTGGGAATTGGTTCGGCGACACCGGTTCCAGACATTCAGGTTTCAGCCAATTCTTTGAGTTTTGGCAATATAAAATTGTCCGCTTCGGCGGTTACCCGATCATTCACGATTTCCAACAAAGGCTCGGCAAATTTGAATATCACCAGTATCGCCAGCGACAATCTGGTCTTTACTACCAATATCACTGGTTCTCGCGTACTGGCGCCGAACGCCAACCTGATTGTTCAGACGACCTTTCGACCAACTGAAAGCATTGTGTACAACGCCCGTCTCATAATTCAGAGCGATGACCCGGACGACGCTGACCTTTCTGTCAGTTTGTATGGTTCCAGCGTATTTCCTGAAATATTCGTGCTGAATTCCAATCTGAATTACGGAAATATCGCAGTTAATACCGCCAGCGATCTGGCCGTAACAATTGAAAATAACGGCACCGATACCTTGAAAGTAACCGGATTTCAAAAATCCTCGGAGATCGCAGGTGTCATCGCCATTACTCCATTGACTTATAATATTCAACCGGCTCAGTCGAAAAACTTTAAGTTCACTTTCACACCCATCGAGCCGATCTTATACTCCGGCGAGGTAATCATCCTGAATAATGATGTCCCGGAAACCGTTAAAGTCAGCGGACAGGGGATCGATAACATTCCACCAAGCATAACCTATGATCCGTCGATTTTAGCCGCGACCCCGGTCAATGAAAACACCCAAATTCCGATTCAGGCCGGGATCAGCGATAATAACATGATCGATTGGGCCCGATTGTTTTATCGTCAGGGCGGCAAAACCACATATGATTCGCTCAGTATGACGAAAAATGGTTCCAATTATACCGGAAGTATTCCATCGGCCTATATAACCCGACGAGGAGTCGAATATTATATCAAAGCTTATGATGGCGCCAACGCTAAGGTCATTCCAACGACTGCACCGGCGACTCCGGCAATAATTAAAGTCAGAATTCCAAATCTGCCGCCCATCACGACCCTCGCCGAAAACTATGAGATGCTCTCGATTCCATCGGAATTGGCCCGGAAAAATGTAAAATCTATCCTGGAGGATTTATTAGGGGTATATGATGTAAACGCCTGGCGCTTGTTCCGCTGGATAAATGGCGCCTATGTAGAATTAGCAGATAACGCCAACTTTGCTTTTGATCCGGGACGGGCATACTGGTTAATAACGGCCGATCAGAAGGTGATTGCTTTTGATACCTGCGTGTCGGTTCAGACCGATCAGAATTACATCATGTCGCTGGATAATGGCTGGAACCAGGTCGGGACGCCCTTCTATTTCCCGGTAGAATGCCAGGATATATTTAGCTCAAGCCCCGGAGTGGTTCAGGGCGGCGTCGCTTTTGAATACGATGGAACGGGCTGGATTAACGCAGACATTATGCAGCCGTTTAAAGGCTATTTCGTATACACGCCCTCCGGTGGCAACATTCTCAGGTTTCCGCCGCGCGAAGCCGGACAATCTCTTAAAAAGAGTGCTTTATACTCCGGCCTGATGGATAATGAATGGACTCTGCGTTTAGAAACATTGGCCGGAAAATACCATGACTGTGATAATTTTGCCGGAGTACGGAACAACGCGGATAATAAATACGACCTGTACGATATTTTCGATCCGCCGCCGATCGACGGCAAATTTGTCAATATCTACTTTGATAACGCCGACTGGGACGCCCATCCCGGACGATATAGCGGTGATTTTAAAGCCGTCACTGACGTCGGCAATTATTACGATTTTACATTGGTGGCTCAGAATACCGGGATTCCGCCCCAGCTAATGCTTAAAATCCTTCAGCCGTTGCCGGATAACTTTGAACTGCATTTGATCGACAAAGATAACCGCATCAGTCAGACCGTGACGCCCGACGAGCCGATTGCCGTCAACGTCAGTAAAAATAAGATCAACAAACACTATCGCCTGATCGTTGGTAATACTGAGTTTTATCAGGAAAATAACCTCGGCATCGGCTTGACGCCGCAACAATTTGCGTTATCACAGAATTATCCTAATCCTTTTAATCCGCTGACCAACATCCGGTATGAAATACCCAAAATCAGCCGCGTCAGTCTGATTGTCTATAATACTTTAGGCCAGAAAATCCGGACACTGGTTGATTCAGAAGAAAAATATCCGGGCTATTATCAAGCCATCTGGAACGGGACGAACGACAGCGGCAAACAGGTCGCCAGCGGAATTTATTGGTATGTCATGCGGGCTGGCGAATTTAGCCAGACGAAAAAGATGCTTTTTATGAAGTAGCGGGCGAATTTTTAACCAGCGCGGAGAAATCATGGATACATCCTACCGGCGATTTTCCGTAATCGTTTTCTTTATACTGTTTTCCACGGTTTTGGCTTCGGAGCCGGATAAACGCCCAAAATGGGTAGACCAGGTTCCGAACAATCCGGAACTGCTGCAGGGAATTGGTCTGGCCGATGACACCGGAAGTCCCGAAAGCGATCAAAAACGGGCCGATGTCAATGCCATCACCCAGATTATTAATGAGATCAGCACCAGTGTTTCTTCCAGTCTGACCGATTTTTATCAGGAGGATTCCCAAACCGGCCAATCTGCCAAAACCCTGGAAATATTCACAAAAATTTCATCCCAATTCGCGCAGGAAACAATCAGCGGAATAAAAATAGCCGGTCGTTACTGCGATGCAAAGAAAAAAGTGTACTACGCCTATGCTGTTATCACGCGCGAAGAATTGGAAAATCAATTCAAGGCCCGAGCCGACAATGCTACCAGGTTGTGCCAGGATTATCATCGTTATGCCCAGAAGGCTTTACTGGACGGCAACATTTTCGGAGCCCTGAATAACTACAATAAAGCCTTAGCGGAATTATTTGTCGTTCAGGCCAATTTGAAGCAGAATCTGACGGGCGATCTGGATAACAGCGGCAAAAAGGAAATGTTGCAGGTGCGACTCGAAAACGAGATCGGGAAGATCCTGCCCAACGTCTATTTCCAGGTCATCAGCGGTGATGGACAGGTGGCGCAGCGCAATCGCGGTTTGACCCAGGCGCTGACCGGGAAGGTTGTTTATCAGAGCGATACCAAGACTTATCCGCTGAGCAATTTGCCGATTGGATTCCGATTCATTAACTCGACCGGCAAGGCCAGCGAAGGGGTAACAACCGATATTGGCGGGACGTTCTCCGGTAATGTCAGTCTGATTGAAAGCGCTAGCAGTGAAATTGGCACGGTGCGGGCCGGGATTTATTTTCCGGAACTGGAAGCGTTTCGTAACCAGGTACCGAACCTGTTTAAGATAATCGAACAGGTTGGCTGTGACTTCAAATTCAAAATCGATGTGGCCGGTTCGGTGCGGACTTTCGTTTATATCTGCGAAGATATCGACGGCAATCCCGTTCCCAGAGCCTATTCTACCGGCGAAATCATCAAAGCCCTGATTCAGAACAAGTTCACCGTGATCAATCCCGGGCAATTGCCGCCAAATGTCCAGATCAGCAATCTCGATTTTGCCGTCCGGTACAGCGATTATCAGTCTTTAACCGCTAGCATCAGTCCGGTGGCAGATTATGCCGTTGTCGGGACGATTGTGGCCGAGCAGGCCGAGGTCAGTAGTGGTGTCCTGTACTTCTCGAAAGCCAATGCCGATGTCAAGGTGATCGACCTGAAAACCGGCCGGGAAGTCGCATCGGCGGTTCAAACCGGCGTCAAAGGCGCCGGCAATGATTTCAATACTGCCAACAAAGCCGCGTTGAAGAAATGCACCGAACTTGTCGTGCAGGACATCGTCAAGGGCTTGAAGACTGCGCTGAAATAATGCATTTCCCAATAAGTTTCGGAAATAATCTGGAAGATGACTATCAAAAATCTTTCAAATATCGCTTAGTGAAAAGAGTAAAATTATCAAATCCGGGAGGCCTGTTGTGAAAATATTCCGTGTTCTTGTGGTTTTGGCAATCGCAATGTTACAATTAAGAGCCGAGTGGTGCTGGCAAAATCCATTGCCTCAGGGAAATTTATTGATGTCAGTAGATTTTACCGATGATCTGCACGGTTGGGCGGTTGGGTATTGTGGTACAATTCTTAAAACCGACGATGGCGGTGTCCACTGGAATTTAATTGAGCGTGGAATGAACGAACACATTATGAAGGTTCAATTCTATGATGCAGAATTAGGCTGGATCGTTGGTGTGTGTGGGACAGTATTAAAAACGACTGATGGTGGAGCAACCTGGGTACCATATAGTATAGGAGGTAGCGCCATATATTCTGCCTATTTTTTAGATGATCACTCCGGCTGGGCCGTTGGACCGTTGGGAAGAATTGTATTCACGGAAGATGGCGGTGAGTCTTGGACCGAGCAAACCAGCTCGACAACGGAATTGCTCCGTACCGTTTATTTTGTTTCGGCAACGCACGGCTGGATTGTTGGATTAGATGGTAAGATTCTCCGTACAATTAATGGCGGGACGAATTGGGATAACATCAGCCTCGCAACTCCGCTCGATTTACGCGCTGTCTACTTCTTCGATGAAAACAACGGATATTTAGTTGGTGGCGGTGGGAAAATCTTCAAAACGACCAATGGAGGTGATACTTGGGACGAGCTGGTTACTGGTACCGACCGTGATTTATGGTCTATTGAATTTACTTCACCAACTGAAGGTTGGGTAACAGGAAATGATATTATTTTGCACACGACTGATGGATTTACCTGGAGTAGTTATCTTTTTAATGAAAACCTGATCCTTGAATCGATTGACTTCACGACTTCAGCGACCGGCTGGACCGTTGGCTCCAATGGAGTTATTCTGAAGACCGATGACACTGGAATGAACTGGTTGCATCAGGACCGTGGATTGGGCACGACATTTACTTCAACCTATTTTACTAGCGCATCAATCGGATGGACGGTTGGAATAGAAGGTAAAATTCTCCATACTGAAGATGGTGGAAGTCATTGGGAGGAGCAAACCAGCGCAACAGAAAACAGTCTGTATTCTGTGCATTTTGAGGATGATTACTATGGGTGGGTTTCAGGTGATGGCGGCATAATCCTTAAAACAGAAACCGGAGGTGCTTCCTGGATTCCGGTTTCTTCCGGTACAGGGCAGCCACTCGAAGCACTTTATTTCACGGATCCATCTAATGGTTGGGCGGTGGGCTGGTCTGGTACGGTGTTAAGATATGATGGGACCAGCTGGTCGCCTCAAATCAGTGTAACAACCGAACCACTTTATTCTGTTTTTATCATGACGGGAACATCCGGTTTTAAGGGCTGGGCGGTCGGTGATAACGGCACGATAATAATGACAGATGATGGTACAACCTGGAGATTACCGACTGGCCCGGTCCCGACCACGATGCGTCTGAAGTCCGTTGTGTTCACCGATGAACTCCACGGCTGGGCGGTCGGATATAATGGAGTGGTTCTGCAATCAGATGATGGTGGCGACACCTGGGTTCTCCGGACTGACATTACCACTTCCTCTCCGCAATCAGTATTTTTCTTGAGTCCGACTGAGGGTTGGATAGCCGGTATGGACGGTTTAATTCTGCAGACTAATGATGGGGGATTGAATTGGGAAAAACAATATAGTCAGATATATGGCCCGATAAATTCGATATTTTTTACCTCTTCGACAGAAGGCTGGGCGGTCGGAAATGCCGGAACGATCATCTCGACCGTCCCGGTGGTCGATAAGATTATCCGTGAGAATTTTCCGACGCCAAAGGATTATGCTTTGATGATGAATTACCCCAACCCCTTTAATCAAACAACTACGATTCAATTTCAAATCCCGCGATTGTCAGAAGTAAACATCAGAATAATAGACATAAACGGGCGAATGATTGAATCGCTGGTAAACGAAATAATTTCTGATGGTAATTATTCGGTTATCTGGAATACCGCCAAAGTCAGCTCTGGTATTTATTTTATTCGCATGGAATCGGGCAATTTTAATACGGTTAGAAAATG
>JAZDEI010000148.1:0-2340 GCA_043808945.1 Fidelibacterota bacterium
AATCCAGAGCCCTTTGGCGACTTGCATATCCTGGTCTTTGAATTGCGCCGGCCATCTTAATCCGTCCTGCTGGTCTGATATGAGATGACGCCGGCCCACTTCGATTTCACAACCGGCATCCGAAAACCAGTTCTGTAATGATCCGACAGCCATCCAGCGATATTCATCCGCATATCCGGATGATTGCATCAAGATCAGCGTAAATAACAATGTCGCTGAACGATCAAAAAAATGATGCTTATCCATAGTCATCCCTCCTAATTAGTTAGTGGCAGATTTTCTACCAATCTTCTATTTCCTTTACAAAAACATTTTAGCAAGTCTTACTGTAAAAATCAATAGATTTTTCATAATTTTCCTTGCCTTGCATCAGGATTTTTGCTTATTGTCAAACGTAAAATCAAGGCGACTTTATGACATTTAACGAAATCATCACTACCCTGCAAGGTCACGCCGATCCTGATTCAATTGCCGGGATGGCTTCCTTCGGCATCTCGCCCGACCGCAACTTCGGTGTCAGAGTGCCGGTTCTGCGCGACATCGCCAAACAAACCAAACGGAATCACGCCCTGGCGTTGCAACTCTGGGAGTATGGTTTCCGCGAAACCCGCATCCTGGCTTCAATGCTCGCCGAACCGGCTAAAGTCGATGCGGAATTGCTGGAAAATTGGGTCGCATCGTTCGATGATTGGGAAATCTGCGACCAGTGTTGCATGAACCTGTTCGAGAAACTGCCCGACGCCTGGCAACTGGCGGTAGCCTGGTGTCGCCGCCCGGAGGAATTCGTCCGGCGCGCCGGCTTTGTACTCATAGCTCGTTTGGCTGTTAGCGACAAGAATGCCGCTGACGAACGTTTCGAACCGTTTTTTCCACTGTTGCTCGAAGGTTCAACCGATAACCGCAACTTCGTTAAAAAGGCCGTCAACTGGGCGGTACGGCAGATTGGCAAGCGCAACCTGGCGCTAAACCGCCGCGCCATTGAAATTAGCCTGGAAATCCAACGCCTTGATTCCAAAGCCGCGAAGTGGATCGCTGCCGATGCCCTGCGCGAACTGCAAAGCCCGGCCGTAAAAACGCGTCTTGCAAGTCAGCCGGTTAAAACTAAAGCCAGAAAATCATGAGCTCGTCCGACCGACTTGACGCCGTAAAAAACCTGCAACTGAAGTACGATCCGGAACCGTTTCACTCCGCTCAAGTCGCCAAATTAGCCTTGCAACTGTTCGATGGACTGCTTTCACTGCACGGACTGTCGGCATCCGAGAGGACTTTACTCGAAGCCGCGGCGCTTTTGCACGATATCGGCTATGCCCGCGAAAATGATGATGGTCACCATAAAAACAGCCTGAAAATGATCCTGGAGAATAACCTGCCAGATTTCAGTCCAACAGAAAACACCATCATCGCTAATGTGGCCCGTTATCATCGCAAGTCGCTTCCGTCAGAGAATCATCGCCAATACGCCGCCTTGCCGTCGGATGCCGCAACCATTGTCCGCAAACTGGCGGCCTTGCTCAGAATTGCCGACGGACTCGACCGTAGTCACCGCAGTTTGGTTTATGAAATCAAAACCATTATTGAACCGCGAAAGGTTATTTTTAAAATCTATCATTACGGTGAACTCCGCAACGAAATTGCCGCCGCCGAAAAGAAAGCCGACCTGTTTAAAACTGAGTTCGGTCTCGAAGCGAAACTACGGCCGCATTACCTTATACAATCAAACGGGAGCGCAGGAATATGAAACAAGCCCGGATTCATCTCGGCCCGGTGTACGTTCACCTGATAATCATTGCAAGCGACTCACCTTCCGCGCCACCGGTTCTGCATCGTAAAATCGCCCTGCACCTTCTGCGTTCGGAATATCGACGCGATCCGGACGACCCGAATGGCTTTACGGCCGTTGAACAGACACTTGCCGACTTCCTGGTAATTGCCGAAAAACACCAAGCCGATCCGCCGCGCATTACGGCCGCCGCCGATCTGGCAGACAGCGGAATTCTGATCCTGCTGCGCCTCTTTCTGAAAAAACTCGGTCTGCCGCCTATCGAAATCTTAAGTTTCTCCGCCGAATTCGATCAACTGCGTAGTCAGATCACCGACCTGCCACCGGAATATCTGGCTGTACTGGCCGGCGAAGCCCGCCTGCGCTTCATCAGGGTCGGTCACAGTCAGCCGGAATTCACGGTCACTCTGCCATGCGGAATCATACCGTTAACTCACGATTTCCTGAAAAACGACCCGCCGGAACCGGCCGAGACGATCGCCCTGCGCGATCACCTGAGCGCCGAATTCGACCGCCTGCAATGGCACCGGCTGCCTGAAAATATCCTGAGTTTCAGCGAC
>JAZDEI010000149.1:0-5862 GCA_043808945.1 Fidelibacterota bacterium
GCTATTCATAATGGGAATTTGGTACGTACCGTTTATGGTAATTGGGGCGTCATCGGACAACCATCTCAAAAAGGTCCGCGTGGAGCCTGGATTTATGATACCAATGGTTATATTGGCGATGTCAGTCCGATCGTCGGAGCTGAGGTTAAATATCACTATAGTACTCTTGATACAACCCTGAAATTTCATAGCGTTGTGGTCTGTCCGATTGACCGGCCAGCCACGGCTCGTGAAGAATCTCCCTCTGGAGATCAGTGGACATTCGAACCGGTTGCGGGGTATTTCAGTGATTTATCGGAAAAAGTCGCAATGAGCACAGATCCAGCCTCATGGCCACCGCATTGGCCGGATAAAATAGATGACCCGGAGGATTCCGGGTGGCCCGGACAATGGAACGGTTTTTTCGGTAAAGGCGTTACCAATGCCGATCAGGAAAGTTATTTTGTCATGGACGATAATAATGATAAAGAATTCAACAACAGCGGATCTAACAATGTTATCGTCAATCCCAATGTAAATCCACCCGTTAGAGGAGTGCAGTTCAAACCGGATAGTACCAATCTGACGCGGAATGGATTAGGACTTGAAGTAAAAGTACGTGGCCTGCAATGGCAACAATTCCTGGCACAGGATGTGATTTTCTGGTTATATGAAATTACAAATCATAGTACGACTAATTATGATAAAGTGGTTTTTGGGATGCTGGCCGGAACGTATGTCGGCGTTACCGGGACAGATGATTCACCTCAAGAATACGATGATGATTATTCATTTTTCGACGTTGATCGTGATCTGACCTATACCGGTGATTATCCAAATAACAACCGCCGGAATCCGAAGTGGCAGGGATCGGTCGGATTGGTCGGGTATGCCTTTTTGGAAAGTCCGGGCAATTCTTATGACGGGATCGATAATGATGGGGATAATAAAAGTGAAGAACATCCCTTAACTACTTCATTAATCTTCACAGCGCCTTTGTTTCAGGCTTCGGACTTCGATTCGGTTCTCTATTCTGGGGGTGATCAGGTTGTACTAATTGATGATAATTTCAACCGCTCACTCCATACAATTACTAATGATACTGAAACAGTCCGGACGTGTGGGCAGACAATTCAAATCATTGCAGGAAAAACAAAATTTATTGAAGGTAATATGCTGACGGATGGTTCCATTAATCCGAATGTATATGATGGAATAGATAATGATCTGGACGGCTTGATCGATGAGAATTATTTACTGCATTACCGTCAGCGTCGGGTTGATCAGAACGGAGTGGTCCTTTTTGATACACTCAATCCGGTACCCTATAAGAATTATAGAACGGGTCAGGGAATATATGATCCCCTGATAGATGAGCGTCGTGATGACAAGATTGATAATGATGGCGATTGGAATGTTGAATTTGACGATGTCGGTATGGATGGAAAAGCCGGTACCTTTGACCTGGGAGAAAGCGACGGCAAACCTACCAGCGGTGAATCAAATTTCGATCAGACTGATGTCGATGAATCCGATCAGATCGGACTGACCAGTTTTAATTATTTTACGCCGGCCAATGATTATCCCATGGCTGATGATGAAAAGCTTTGGGACTGGTTAAAACCTGGTTATTTTGATGTGCCATCCAGCATTCAAAACGGCAAACCGATTGCAGGAGAAGATGGCGATTTTATTTATGGCTCAGGATATTTTCCTCTGCGAGCCGGGGATACCGAGAGATTTTCGTTGGCGCTGGTTTATGGGCATAACCTGACTGATTTGCTGAAAAATCGCGAGACAGTGCAGAAAATATACGATAGCGATTATCGTTTTCCGCAACCGCCGGAAAAACCAAACGTCTCAGCGGTTGTTGGCGATGGCAAAGTCACTCTGTACTGGGATCGCACTGCAGAAGCCTCCATTGATCCAGTCACCAAGGAGATGGATTTCGAAGGTTATAAGATTTATAAAGCGACTGATCCCGATTTCAACGATGTCAGGGTTATCACCGATATTAATGGTGTTGTCATCGGTTATAAACCGTTAGTTCAATTTGATAAAATAAATCAGATTAAAGGTATCTTTGAGCCGAGTTCGGATTTGTTCCAGGAAGCCGGCGGATATACTTTTAATCTCGGTAGCGATAATGGCTTGTTACATTCTTACACGGATACGGATGTCGAGAACGGCCGTCGGTATTATTATGCGGTTGTAGCCTATGATCGGGGCGATGCGGAAAAGGATATTTATCCTTCTGAGAACACCAAATTCATTTCCATTCAGCCCAATGGCGAAATCATCACAGATATCAATACAGTCGTGGTACGTCCCGGAGATAAAGTGGCCGGTTACGATTCTCAAAATTATGACAGGACCCTTGGACATCTGGCCGGTCCGGCTACTGGTTATATAGAATATGATATTATCGATGAAACCCAAATCAACGGTCATGACTATCGGGTTTCGTTCACCGACTGCCGAACGGATGGCATCGATAATGATCATGACTGGAATCCAGTAACGGATGATACCGGGGGTATTATTAATCCTGATTCTACCAGCAATAACGGTGTACCTGATCTCGGAGAACCAAACTTTGAATGGAAAGATTCTGATGAATATGCTCCAATCACCAGCACCTATTCAGTTCTGGATGTTACAGGAACTGCCGAAACAGTGGCACTGGATACCAGCTACACCTTTCTTAGTAAACATCATTTATCACTTTCCAGTATTTTAATTGCCCGCAATTCGGATCCTTCCATGTACCTATCATTGGATGATTTTGAATTTGATACCCTGCGGGGTAAGGTCAGAATTAACCCCGGCAGTGTTCAGACTAAGGGAGATTACCGGATATCTTATCAGTACTATCCCATCTATAAGAGCCCCAATATTCAGAGGAGCCCTTATGCGACTGAAACACTCGATTCGGATATTTTTGACGGTCTTCGATTAAGGTTTAGTAATAATTGGACAATCGATGATGTCGATTCACTGAGCTATTGGAATACGCACGATGGAACGTTGAATTTTTCTTTTAACACTGATATTGTGCAATTACTCAGCAGCACTACGATTTTGGTAGGGAAACCCTATCCATCCCACTTTGAAATCCAGTTTTGCGACAGTAACGAATTCCTCTATCAAACACCGCAAATACTTCTTGATTATATTTATTTTAAATTTCCAGCATTTCTCCGACCAAAAGCCAAGAAGACCAATTTCCGAGTCATCGATCTGATTGACTCGGTCGAAGTCCCGTTTTTATTTTCCTTAGGATATCAAAATTCACTCGGAATCTACGAGCTGACCAACAAAGCCCAGATCGAAATGTACATTTTGCGATCGGACAGTTCCTGGTATTATACCTGGGTGGCCAAATTCACCACGACTGCGACAGAGCGACCGAAGTTTCAAAGCGGCGACCGGTTACATATCGAAACTTCGATCCCCTATCGAGCTGCTGATATTTTCGAATTCACTCCGCAGCTTCCCAGGGTCGATAATACTCTGGCCAAAGATCAACTGCGTGATATTCAGGTTGTACCTAATCCGTATGTTGTGGCTAACAATATGGAAGCTCCTCTGCCTCCGGCGATTACCAGCGGGCGGGGTGAACGCCGGATTGAGTTCCGCCGTCTGCCATTGGACTCGAAGGTACACATCTTCACATCCGCAGGAGCGCATGTCATTACTCTGAATCATGAAGGCAGTATTCATGACGGAACTCTGGTTTGGAATCTGAAATCAAAAGAAAATTTGGATGTCGCTTTTGGAGTCTACTTCTATATTGTTGATTCGGAAGTAGGGAAGAAATCAGGCAAACTTGCAGTTATAAAGTGATGGTGGTCATATGAAAAGAAATATTTTATTAATAATTATCCTGTTACCAATGTCGCTCAGTTTCTTATTTGCTCAGGATAAAGTCGGAACCGCCGCCGCCCAATTTCTGCAGATTCCGATCGGTGGAAAAGCTATCGCCATGGGGGGAGCCTTTACCGCTCTGGCGGATGATCCAACTGCGCTTTACTGGAATCCCGGAGCGATCGCCCGCACAACTAAAAATAAAATCTATGCCTCCCAAACAAACTGGTTGGTGGGAAGTAAACATCAGTGGATTGCGGCTCAATTCATGATTACCGATCAGGATGTTGTCGGAGTCTGTTTTAATAATCTTGATTATGGTCAGCGTGAAAAAGTCACAACGGTGGCTGAACCGGATGGCACGGGCGAATTCTGGGAAGCCAGTGACATGGCATTTACGATCTCGTACGCCCGCGATCTGACAGATCGTTTCTCGATCGGAGGTAGTGTTAAGTATATTCAACAGAAGATCTGGCACGAAAGCTCAAACCAATTTGCTCTCGATCTCGGACTACTGTTCATAACCCAGTTCAATGGTCTGAGAATTGGCGCAACTATGCGGAATTTCGGTGGCGAATTGATGATGCAGGGACGCGATTTGATGAATCGTATCGATCTTGATCCGGAGAGTACCGGTAATAATGAGACGATCGTTTCTTATTTGAAAACCGAACAATGGCCGATTCCATTGACTTTTTCAGTCGGAATTGCCATGCCTGTTATCAAGAATAATCTGTACCAGTTGACTCTTGCCGGTGATGTGATCCGGCCGACTGATAATAGTCAAACGCTCAACTGCGGAGCAGAAATGCTGTTAATAAAAATTTTAAGCATCCGGGCTGGATATCAATCTTTATTTCGCGAAGATAAACAGCAGGGGCTGACTTTAGGCTTAGGACTTAAAGTTCCAATTCCATCAGCAGATGTTGCTGTCGATATATCATATCAGGATTATGGTATGTTTGGAAATATCCAGACAACATCCATAAGTATTGGTTTTTAAAAAGAAGAGAAGAGAAAACGAAAGGAGTTTGTATGAAGAAATTGTTTTCAGTAGTGTTGGCTTTGCTACTGGTGACAACTGCCTTTGGGCAAATGACCGTTCTGTGGGAAAAAACCGCAGTCAACGGTACGATGCCGGGCTGGTTCGATGTGACGCATCTGACACGCGGACTGGCTTATGGAAAGGTCGGCGATCAGGACCGGCTTTATGTTGTTACCCGAAATGGTGGTAACTTCGTCTACAAATTAGACGCTGCTACCGGTGATACCGTCGGACAGATGAGCACCTACGGCATGAGTCTGGGAACCTATACCCTGAACGATGCCGGTGTATCCGCCGATGGTATTCTTTTTGTCGGAAACCTGTGCCTTGGCAGTGGTGCAGACACACTTTTCCGGGTTTATAAATGGACTGCCGATGCCGATCCGCCCGTTGTTGTAGTCAATTATATCAATAAGGGCGCCAGGTTAGGCGATAAGTTCACGGTTACAGGTTCCGCCTCAGATAATTCACTGGTTATATGGGCGGCTTCGGCGACCGCGGGACAGAACAAAGTGGTCAAGTTCACGACGACGGACAATGGTACTACTTTCACACCGACCGTTATCAATATTGATGCGGCTGGTGGAAGTGCCTCGGTAGGTCCGTTACCGGATGGTAGCTTCTACTGGAATTCCGGTGGAAATAATCCTAAGAAATATGCCGCTGACGGAACTTTAATCGGTGTGGTTTCCGGAACAGTTGTTGGGACCGGCTCAACCGCGATCCGGTATTTCGGTACTTTCAATGGCTGCGAATTTTTTCTGACCCACCAGTATGGTGAGGGTAAGGAAAATGCTCAAATCGTCAAAGTTCCAATGGGTGATCCGACGAAAGCCGTAACCTATGCAATTACTCCAACCCAGCGTCTGAACGCCAATACAAACGGGGTCGGCGATGTCGATTATAAGGACAATGGCGATGGCACGTTTACGGTCTATGTCCTTTCCACGAACAACGGCTACGGTGCCTAC
>JAZDEI010000150.1:0-17440 GCA_043808945.1 Fidelibacterota bacterium
GGTGCTCAGGCTCCAACCCGCCTGAATGAATTCCCTGCAGTCGGGCAGGCAACCACGGGCATCAATCTTTTCATTCTTTCATTCGATAACTACCGTGCCGACCCGGAGATTGACTGGCTCAAAGAAGGCTTTGTCGACTTTCTGACAGATTATTTCAAGAACAAACCGAGTATAAATGTTCAACGTACGACAGAAATGGAAAAAACACTGGAGCAGATCAAAAAGCGGCCGGAATTGAAGACGGCTCGTAATTTTGTGCTGACTGGGAATTATCAACGCGTCAACGAGCAATTCGAAGTCGATCTGCAGTTAACGGATATAAATACCTGGAAGACTGCCGATCGGAAAAAAGTTACGGAGAAAACAACTGACCTGGCGAAAATTATAGAATCCGTGAATCAGGCCGCCGCACTTTTAGTCGATCCAAATCTTATCCCGGCCAAATCGGAGAAGAAAGAACCGGTTCCAGTCGCTATAAAAGATACGACTGCCACGACTGCCATATTAGCAGAGGCCGACCTGGGACAATTCCGGGAAACTGTGGCCGCCACCAAGCAGATAACCTTTGCTCTTGACAAATTATCAAACATTTATTCATCCAGAATTAATCAACCGACGCCGCCGAAACCAGCGCCGCAGTTTGAAGGTTTTAAGGCCGACGATTTTGCCAGAAAATTGAATGAACCGATTACCCAGACAGCCAGTTTTCAGGATATAATCTACCGGATTATCCGGAATCCGTATAAAATCGAGGTTACCGATCCGCTTTTCCAGCGGGTTCCGTTAAACGATGATATGGTTAACGTGACTTTCACCATCCGCTATGCGTTAAGCCGGGAACTGATACAGGATATGCTTGGCACGCTACCTTATAAATCACGAATACAAAACGAACAATATGTCGAGTACACTTTTAGCGGTGATAAATTTGTATTTCAGGACGATCTTCTGCGAACCGTTGCGCGCGGCGATCTGAGAGTCTATCCGGTGATCACTTTTCTAACGAATACGGACGAAATTGCGTATACGATCATTGACATTCCGGTTACTTTCAGTAAAAATATAAAGCCGATACCACGGGTACAGTATCTTGCCAAATATCAGTCTTTGATCAATTTAACGGCCAGTTCGTGGAATGTGAAAATCCAGTTGAATAATGCCGACTCCGAGGTGGAATACAGCGTCGAGTTAAGCCTGGAACAGTTGACCCGCATCAATCAGATCGTGGTCTTATTTTTGTCGGAAGAGGGTATCCTGGACTATTTAAAAACGGTCAACTAAGTTTTATTTGAAAATCAATTATTTCTTGGATATATTAATTCAAGGTAAGAGTACATGATATTGAGAAATAAAACTGAACTGAATCCGGAAAAAAGTGGACTTTGGCTGGTCCCGATTGCTTTAATATTTTTTTCGATCAGGTGTGAAAATGAATAAATATCGAATACTAATTGTCGACGATGAACAAAATGTCTGTGACTTCCTCGAAGAGTTTTTACAGTTTAAAGGCTACGCGCCGCTCAAAGCATATTCGGGTGTCGAAGCCCTGCAATCTCTAAGCGAAAAAAAGACCGATCTGGTTCTGCTTGATATTTTGATGCCGGGAATGAGCGGCATCGAAGTTCTTGAGAATGTCCGCAAACTTTATCCGGATTTGCCCGTTATAATCCTGACCGGCGTGAAGGATAGGCGGGTTGTCGACGATACCTTCAACATGGGTGCGTCCGATTTTATTCCCAAACCGATCGATCTGGATGTTCTTGAACAAAGTATTACCGTCAATCTGCACAGGAAAGAGTAAGGAAGATGCCGGTGGAAACTGCCAAATGGTTTTTACCTAAACAAAAATTGTCGGATAAAGCTGTCGATCTCTTCGACAATATCCGCGGTATGTTCAAAACCTTGTTGGATATGAAAATTGAATTTGAATACTTCAAAGACAATGGTTCGGTTCAGGAACAGGTTGCCGGACATAAAAATTCTGTCATGTTCGTCTCGGTGTACGAGGCTATTTATCTCAATGCCTTCTACGATTTCATGCCGTTGTTCAGGCTGAAAAGCTCGGCACATGAAGGTTTGCTGACCATCCCAAAAGACTCGCCGGTCAAACACATAGGTGATCTCGCCGGTCAAACAATAGTGATTCCGAAAGGTATCGATCTGGCCTGTATCAATCCGATCATTATGTATCTTGTGAAGAACTGTAAAGTAAATTCGATGCCCAAATCATTTTTGATCTACAGCAGGCCTGAATTTCATATAGACCAACTGCTAAAAAGCGAGGTCGCCGCTATTCTACTGAATAGTTTCGATTATGGCATGCTTACCGAGAGTGAGCAAAAGAAATTAAAAATCCTCGGTCGATTTCCGATTGAATCCGACTTTACCGCGATTGCCGGACCGGATTTCGCTATCGGGAAATTCAGACAAAAATTTGACGGTTGGTTAAAAATCCAAAAACAGGAATGTTTGAAAGACGGATTTATGTACGCCCCAATCGAGAAATCGGACGATCTGCTGTTGATCGAAGCGATCGAGGGACTGGGCTACAATTTAAAGGATTTCATCGAGCAGTATTCCGATCTGATTATCAAAACTATTACCAACAATCAGGCGGAAGATTTTAAAATTCTGCATGAGAAATACAACGGTTTACAGGTTTTTAACGAGAAATTGGTCAATATGTACAAGGAAGTGCGGGAAAGCCGCGACCGGTTATATAAAGAGATCGATTCCACAACGGATAACACGATTTTATTTCTAAAAGATGGCACGATTCTCGGAACCTCACGCGGATTTCTGCATTGGGTGCATCTGTCACGCCCCGACATTATTGGTAAAAATATCGCGGATCTTATCGCACCGAACATGAATAAAACATTCCGGGAATTGATCCAGCAGATCGATTATGGACTGATTAAATCATTCGGAGTTAAACTGGTTAAAGAGAACGGTGCAGATAATCTGGCAAAAATGGATTTTACCATAATTGAATTACAGGATTCAAAAATAATTCTCGGAATAATCGGGAAAAAAGCAGGCAAATGAAATTAATTGGAGAGAGAATATTATGAAGAAATTAATTGGTATTATGTCATTGATGTTAATCCTGGGAATCAGCCTTTTAATGGCTCAAACTCAGTATGCAACCATTTTGAAAGTAACCGGAAGTGCCAATCTGCGTCCGAAAGGTGCTGGCGATTACAGTGTTCCGATCACAGCCAGTATGAGCATTAATGTTGGCGATGCAATTAAAACAGGTGCCGACGGATTTGTGGCAATCATTTTTACTTCGGATAAGAGCCTGTTGAAGATCAGGAAAGACACCGAACTGGAACTCAAGGACGAGTTCAATTCCCGCACTGCTAAAATCTCGCAGGGCAAGGTTTTGGCAGAAATCACACCCGGTCTGAAAACATCATTTCGAATTGAGACACCGACCTCAGTCGCGTCTGTCAAAGGCACGAAATTTTGGGCGGTCATACAGCAAGGATTCGGTGATAAATTTTATGGTGTTGAAGGGCAGGTAAGCATTCTGAACCTGATCACGGGAATGGAAGCCAGCCTGGGAGCGGGACAGATGGTAGCCTCGACCGTCAATGGCGATCTGTTCAATTTACCAGTTGACCCGGATGAAATGCCGCAGGATACCGAAGGATCTGCTCCAAAGCCGGATCAGACACCGGCGCCATCCGAACAGGGAATGGAAGAGGAATTAGGAATGCCGGATATGGGGCAAACGACACCAACTGGTGAGCAACCGGCTGAAACCGCAGAGGAAGGCGCGGAAGGATCAAAAGGCGCCAAGAAATCCAAACCTTTTGGGATGGGATTAGGTCTCGGTTCTGTCACGATCGATGGGAAAATCTATAACCAGATCGCTCTACGTCCGGAATTAAAACTCGGAAAACTGGCGGTTTCGCTTGATATTGCTATGTATATGGACGAACAGGGCAATATTCGCAAAGATGAATGGGACGAAGTCTCCGACTACATTGATAAAATCTATTATGTGCGTTGGGGACAACAGGGCGACCCGTTCTTTGCAAAAGTTGGCGCACTGGATAATGTCACGATGGGATATGGTATTTTATTGAATGGTTATTGCAATACCACTGAATATCCTCAGGTTCGTAAAGTCGGTGTACATACCGGGATGCAAGGAGAAAAGGTCGGCTGGGAAGCCTTTATGGCCAATGCTAAGGAAATCACAGGCCCGGGTCTGCTTGGAGGTCGGGTGACCTATAAACCAATAAAAGCCCTGCCGCTAACTATTGGTGGCACGATAGTCACCGATTTCAACCAATACAAAGGTCTGAAAGATACGGATGATGATAATGTGCCGGATGCTTTTGATGCTTTTCCAATAAATGAGTTTACAACTCCGAACTATTTTCCCGGATTCAGCGACACCAGTCTGATTGATCACAAGTATTATAATATTCCGACTGGTGAAACGGAGTTAAAAGGCAGCAAATTTACTAAAGATACCGACGGGGATGGCATTCCGGATGAAATTGACTATGATGTCGATGGCGATGGTATGACTGACAGTTATCCTAATACTGCCTATAATTTTGATCCAAATGTGGTTCAGGATAAAGATCCTTTTAACACGGAGAATCAGAAAAAAACGTTAACTGCGGCGGCCGTCGATGTCGGGTATCCGGTGCTGAACATGAAACTCTTCAAACTACATCTTTATGGCCAGGCTGCGACCTTTATCTCGAAAGAGTTGACTGATTACACAACCAAACAGAAATTCACTCCAGGTTACGGGATTGCGGCGCCGGGTCTGCGGATGAATATTTTTAAGATCGTCAATACGACCGTTGAATATCGCTATGCCGGCGAAAACTTTCTGTATGGTTTCTGGGACAGAGCCTATGATTTTGAACGGGTTGCGGTACGCACGGCTCCGGATGGTTCACTCTTTCCTTATACCAAAGATGAGATGCGCCTGATGAATGAATCTATGCAGGGAGTATACGGGGCTGTAGATGTAAATATTCTGAATTATATCATTCTTGGTAGCTACTATCAGCATATGTTTACATCCGGAACCGAGATCAAGAGCTTTATGGCTACGGCGACAGTTCCAAAGGGCAAGATTCCGAAATTAGCGGATGCTACGGCCTTCTATCAGCGTAATAACGACGCTAATCCGTTTGATTTCAAGCATCCGTCCGAAAATACGATTCTGGGATATAAGGTCGGTTTTGAACTTGGTGGCGGAGCTACCATTTATTATGTTTTCCAGAAAACCTTCCGTGATTATAATGGCGACGGGAAAATCGATCCAAAAACCGAAAGTGTAAGCCTGACGTCAATTGAGACTGGATTTAGTCTGTAGAGCATAGCCGTTATTTGAACAATAAGCATGAAATCAAGAAAAACCCCGCGAAATAGCGGGGTTTTTCTATTCAGAAAATGATGACGATCTTTAAATCCGTGATGCTTTTAGCAAGTCTATTGCTCTGCCAGTTACTTAGCCAGGAAGTCATCGTAGTACATCCTAACGTCGGCGCGACGATCGACCTGGAAGAAAAGATACATTACCATCTATTTCCGGATATATACAATTTCAAGGATGCTCAATTTTATCTGACCGCGCCGGACACAATTGTCGCGAAAATCCGATTATGGAGCGGATCTGAAGTAGAAGAAAGGTACATTTATTATACCCAATACCAGGTTTATTTGCTGGCATCCGGCATAGCCTCACAACCACTTCTGGATGATAAGGAACGAGTATCAATCCACAAACGTTTCCAGCCACTGTATACCGATAAATTCCTGGCTGATATCAAGGAAAATACATATTGTCGACTGAAATTGAAGGATAAACGTAAATTCGATGCGGTTTATTACCGGACGAAAAATGACAGTGTAATGTTTTGGCTCGACAAACAACTGATTCCTATTAAAAAAGAGAATATCATGCGGTTGAAGTACTGGGATAATTACGAACAAAAAAACTGGATCAAATGGGGATGTCTCGGCGCCATGGCTTTAGTGTCTTACGGAACGGTTGGATTCACCGCCGGTATTCTCAATTTCACCGGCCCGAACGTCGTCCTGCTGCAATACCTGGCGGCTTCGGTTGGCAGTATTATCGGCTATAAGATTTCACCAACGATCAACGATTATCTGTTGACGGCCACCGTAATAGAATTTCGCACCAGCCGGATAAAAAGACTTGACATCATCGAAAGAACGTTTTATAATGGAAGAAAATTAAAGGATAAAATATGGCAATTAATCGCACCTTAAACAGAAATCTCACCGCGAAGAAAACAGAGCCGGAAGTCGAAGTTCCGCCGGTTGTACCCGAATTAAAGGTAAATTTCGGTGAATCAGGAGAGCGCCTGGACTATATCCGCAGTAAACTGGATGATATCATGCTCAATATCGGCCAGAGCTACAGCGATCGGTTGACTAAGGAACTCATCCATCGTCTGGAAAAAACAATTGTTGAGTTTCATTCCGAAGTCATTTCGGTTCTAAATCGGCTGGAAAAGTTGGAAGCCGAGCGCGAAAATCCCGAAAAACCGTTGCCAGAAGAGGAACCAGTAGCAGTAGCAGTAACGGAGCTGGATGATTCCGGATTGAGCGAATGGGAGCGGAGACTCGAAGAGCGCGAACGTGAAAATAAGACTGGCGATGTTAAGCCCGTTGTGCAACCGGAAAAGACGGAAAAGGTTAAAAAGGGTTTATTCCGGCGTAAACAATAACCCTGCAATAACCTTTTGAAAGAATGGCCGGTTTTATTAATTTCACAGCGTTTGATTTTTGAAATTTGAGTGTAGTTCGAGGTCTGCCTATGAGTTGCAAAATTCAGTAAGGCGCGCCCCGGCGTATACATTGAAACGAATAATATCAGGGGCTGTAGCTCAGCTGGGAGAGCGCAGGGTTCGCATCTCTGAGGCCGTGGGTTCGATCCCCATCAGCTCCACTGTTATTTGACGCAACCAAAACGATTGGCTATGCTACATGGGGAGCCAGCGGTGCCCTGTAACCTGCAATCCGCTACAGCAGGATGGATCGCCAGGCAAAGGGTTTGGTCGAGGATAGTGGGTAAAATTAAAAGCGATGACGCTTTCTGTTTTGCGCAATGGGAAGTTGTCAAACCCCGTCAGATCCGGAAGGAAGCAGCGGTAGATAATCCTTTCTATGTGCCGCAGAATATCTGAAAGCCAGCCGATGATTCGAATCTGCAGTCCTGTGACGGATTCGATGCCTGGTGCATAGCCTAAAATGAATATGAATTATCAGGTCATCTCAAGAAAATACCGGCCGCAGAATTTCGATGAAATCATCGGCCAGATGCATATTTGCACAACTCTGCAGAATGCGCTGAAAAGCGGGCGGATAGCCCATGCCTATCTCTTCACCGGTTCACGCGGTATCGGAAAAACATCTACTGCCAGGATATTGGCTAAAACACTCAACTGCCTGAACCCGCAACAGTTAAATCCCTGCAATGTCTGCCAGAACTGCATCGAAATTACCAACAGTCGCAGTCTGGATGTAATCGAAATTGACGGCGCATCCAATCGTGGAATCGATCAGGTGCGTGACCTGCGGGAAAATGTCAAATATCCGCCGGTTAATTCTAAATTCCGTATTTTTATTATCGACGAAGTCCACATGCTGACCCGCGAAGCGTTCAACGCATTATTGAAAACGCTCGAGGAACCGCCGCCGCAGGTCGTTTTTATCTTTGCAACGACCGAGCCGCTAAAAGTCCCGGCCACGATCATTTCACGCTGTCAGCGATTCGACTTTCGCCGGATTCCGGTGCATGAAATCGTTGAGCAGTTGAAAAAGATCGTCGAATCCGAACAATTGTCCATGACTGATGATATTTTGACGTTACTGGCTAAAAAGGCCGATGGGGCTTTACGGGATGCCGAAAGTTTACTTGAACAGGTCATCTCATTTTCGAGTGAATCCGTTACACTTGATCTGATCCAGAAGCTTCTCGGCCTGACCGATTACGAATATTATTTTAATCTTGGCAACCTGGTCCTGAATCACGATTTAAATGCCCTTCTCAAATCATCCGAAGAGATTTTCAATAACGGGCTGAACATCGGCGAGTTTTTTATCGGCTTGTCAGAACATTTCCGCAACTTGTTGGTTGTCAGCATCACCAAGTCTGCGGCCGATCTCGATCTGCCGGATTCGTTGAAAAGTCGCTACCAGGAAGAGGCTCCGAAATGGTCGGTGAACGACCTTCTGCGATTGGTCAAACTGATCGGAGAGTCACAGATCGGCCTGAAAATGGCATTAAACCAACGGACTCATCTCGAGTTTGCATTGTTGAAAATGGGGACGATGGATAAAACCGTGACCATACAGCAAATATTACAGGGAATCGATAAACGTCCATCGACCAAATCGCAGACGATAAAACCGACACCTAAGCCGATAGAATTGTTCACACCGAAACCGGCGGCTCAGACTGCATCGGCTGAGCCTGTCAAAAACATTGTCAAAGAGCCGAAAGCCGAAGAATATTCCAGACCTGATCAAATCCAGGCCGAACCGGAAAAGGCCGGGCCAATCACTCTTGATCTGATATTGTCACAATGGGAAACGATAATCCTGAAAGTCGAGGAAAGCAACCATTCGCTGGCGGATTTTTTACGTCTTGCAACACCGGTACTGGTGGGTGGGAATGTGGTTGATCTGGGCTTGACAGACGACCAGGAATTTGCCCGGAAAAACATCTCCAACCGCTCACAGATTATCGAACAGATCATTACGGATATTTTCAAGAAACCGTTCAAAATTCGGTGCGTCCGGATAGAAACGACCGCAGAAAAAACTATCCCAGTAAAGAAACCAATAGATGAATTGACTGCGACTGTGGTTGATCTCTTCGACGGCGAAATAATAATCACTTAAGGAGCATAAATGATACCCAAAGGCGGATTAAATAATCTGATGAAATCTTTCTCGAAAGTCCAGGAGGAAATGGCCCGGGTTCAGAATGAACTGGCCGGTTTGACTGTTGAAGGCAGTGCCGGCGGCGGGATGGTGAAAGTCGTATCGAACGGCAAACAGGAAATTCTATCGATCAAGATCGATCCGGAGATTTTGTCGGATGATGTTGAGATGGTTGAAGATATGATCGTCGCAGCCGTGAATCAGGCATTAACCCGCTCGCAGGAATTATCACAGGAAAAAATGGCTGGTTTAACCGGCGGAATGATGGCAAATCTGCCGGGAGGACTGAAAATACCCGGACTATGAGCACTCTGCCCGATACTCTGCAAAACTTGATCGACCTGCTGGCGAAATTTCCGGGAGTTGGCCGTAAATCCGCTCAGCGTCTGGCTTTTTATCTGCTAAAAGCAGAGAGGGATGAAGCAGTGGCATTAGCCAAAGCCATCATCGATGTTAAAGATCGGATTTTCAAATGTTCGCAGTGTTTCAATATTTCCGAAACCGATCCGTGTAAAATCTGTAGCGATCCTAAACGGGATCAAAATACGATCTGTGTGGTTCAGGAACCGATGGACGTGCTTTCCATCGAGAAGACCGGTCATTATCGCGGTTTGTTTCATGTTTTAGGCGGAGTTTTATCGCCATTGAACGGAATCGGTCCCGACGATCTGAATATTCAGGGATTACTTCAGCGTCTGGATAATATCAACGAAGTGATTCTGGCGATCAATCTGACCCGCGACGGTGAAACAACAGCATTATATCTGTCAAAACTGCTCAAAAGTAAAAACATTAAAGTATCACGCATTGCTCAGGGACTTCCGGCCGGCATTGAATTGGAATATGCCGATGAAATCACCCTGACACATGCACTCGAAGGCAGGACAAATCTCTGATATGCAAAAAATATTTAATTATCCGAATCTTCTGACGCTTTTTAGAATTTTACTTACCCCACTTTTTCTGTATTTTCTGTTTACGAGATACCAGTTTTTTGAAATTCTCGCACTGCTCATATTCATTGTTGCTTCCGTGACCGACGCATACGATGGATATGTTGCCCGTAAATATTCTTCTGTGACCAAACTGGGAAAATTCCTCGATCCGCTGGCGGACAAAATTCTAATGTCGGCGGCGTTTATCTCTTTCGTGATTTTAGACCTGATTCCGCTCTGGATGGTTATTTTGGTAATTTCGAGGGATTTTATCGTTACCGGAATCAGAATCCTGATGAGTTCCCAGAATCAAACTATGATTACCCGGAAATCGGCCAAAGCCAAAACCGGCGTGCAAATTGGTGTCGTCTGTTTCATATTGGTTTATATAATTACCCAGCGCTGGAAAATCTTTTTGGGTATCTCCGATTATGTTAGACTGATCGAGGATTATATGGTGATCTATTTCCTAATGCTGGGAGTGACATTATTTACGGTTTGGACTGGTATTGAATACATATTAATCAATCGACTAAATATCCGGCAACTGTTTAAAAGATGAAGGTTAAACAACTGATATACAGGATAATTGCGACCTTCGGCTTTATAGGATACATTCCTTTTGCTCCGGGTACGTGGGGCACAGCCGCAGGCCTGGTCGTATGGTTTTTATTACCCTGGCATTCATTTGTTTTTCACCTGATTTTAATAGTACTGACATTTTTTATTGGAATCTTTGCATCCGAATATATCGAACAACGGATCGGGGAAATCGATCCGCCATATATCGTTATCGATGAAGTTCTCGGCATTTGGCTGACGATGACGATAATTCCGCCTTATAATTATCATAAGGATATGGGAATAATCGTTCTGGCGTTTCTGATTTTCCGCTTCTTCGACATTACGAAAATAAAACCGATTCATCAACTTGAAAAAATTGGTGGCGGTTTTGGCATAATGATCGATGACATCGTAGCCGGTGCTTTTACCGCGATCATCATCAACTTAGGAACGTTGATTCTGTGATCTCGGCGGCGGTAATTTCGATTGGAAATGAACTAACCTCTGGCCACGTAACCAACTCAAACTCAGTCGTTATCGCGAAATATCTCAAGAATCGCGGAATTCCTGTGCGGCTTATCATTACAGTCGGTGATTATGAAGATCAGATCATCAATGTCCTCCATAATCTACCCAAGGAAATCGGGCTGGTTTTTATTACCGGTGGACTGGGGCCGACGAATGATGACATCACGGTCCAGGCTTTGGCAAAATATTGCGGCAAGTCGCTAATTTATAAAAAAGAGATAATCGACCGAATCGAAGAAAGATTCCGGCGACGCGGTTTTATTATGTCGGAAGAGAACCGGAAACAAGCCTATATTCCGGAAAATGCTCAGATTCTTTCCAACCCGGTCGGTTCAGCGCCGGGTTTAAAGTTCGAGCAGGATGGACGCGTATTTTTCGTCATGCCGGGCGTGCCGGTCGAAATGGAAGCCATGTTGACTGCGGTAATAGCGCCAGAACTTGAAAAATTCAGCAGTTCAAGAATTCTACAGAAGATCATTCATGTTACCGGATTGCCAGAGTCACAGGTTTACGCTGTTTTGAAATTATGGATCGAACAACATCCGGCTATCGAAGTCGCATTTTTACCACTGACAACCCATACGGATGTCGTTCTGACCATCCGGGAATCAGCCGATGAAAAGGTGATTGCGACCTATGTTCGACAAGTCACGGCACTATTGGCCGATCATGTTTTTGGTTACGACGACGATACGCTGGAAAATTGTGTAGCCCGAATGTTGGTTGAAAAGCATTTAACAATTGCCGTGGCTGAATCGTGTACCGGAGGATTGATTGCTCATCGTCTGACCAATGTAGCCGGCAGTTCCGATTATTTTAAAATGGGCGTAGTCGTTTACAGCAATGAGGCCAAAATCCGAATACTCGGAATCGACTGTAAAATTATTGAAAAACATGGGGCGGTCAGTCCGGAAGTGGCCGGCTTAATGGCTCAGCAAGTTCGCCGGATTTCCGGTTGCAATCTCGGAATTAGTTCGACCGGCATAGCCGGCCCGTCCGGTGGCAGTGATTCCAAACCGGTTGGATTGGTCTGGATCGGCATTTCCGATCAAAATAATGATCAGACACTCAGTTTTAATTTTACAAGAGACCGGCTGACTAATAAATTACTTTTTTCGCAGGCGGCTCTGAATCAATTACGCTTGTTATTAACAGCCTTATAGAGTGATGACTAAAAGAACTTTTATTGCAATTCCAATTGGTGAGGATATGCGTCGGTTGATACGCTCTTTGTACACCGAAATTCCGGAATTAAGAGAAAACGTCCGGTTGGTTCCCGCCGAAAATGTGCACCTGACGTTAAAATTCCTGGGCGATACGGATGAAACGCAGATTCCTGTGGTCAGTGCGGCAATTGCCAGAGTCGTTGCAGATATCAACCGATTTCAGTTTACCTGCGACGAATCCGGTGTTTTTCCCAATCAACGCAATCCGCGCGTGCTTTGGCTCGGAATATCTGCCGGTGCAGAACAGGTTTGCCGTCTTGCACAAAAAATCGAAACAGCACTTGAGGAAATCGGATTTCCGCCGGAAAATCGCGATTTTAGGGCGCATTTAACAGTCGGTCGTTTAAAAGATCCGCGACGCAAAATCGCCGGCCTTGAGCGTTTTTTAAATTATAAAATTAATCCTACCATTATTCCGGTGGAAAATGTTATATTTTATGAGAGTAATTTAACATCGGGAGGAGCAATCTATACGCGATTGTCCGTTGTGCAATTAAAATGAAATCAGGAGATAAAAATGGCAGACAAAAACGATAACAAACTAAAAGCTCTGGATTTAGCCATCACCCAGATTGATCGCCAGTTCGGCAAAGGTTCGATAATGCGACTCGGCGACGATTCGATCAAAGTTACTGTCGACGTTATTCCAACCGGCTGTTTGTCGCTGGATGCCTGCATCGGAGTTGGTGGAATTCCGCGCGGCAGAATCACCGAGATTTTCGGCCCGGAATCTTCCGGTAAAACGACACTGGCATTGCATGTCATTGCCCAGGCGCAACAGGCTGGCGGTTATGCGGCCTTCATCGACGCCGAACATGCCCTGGATCCGCTTTACGCCGCCAAACTCGGGGTCAATACTCACGACTTATTAGTCTCGCAACCTGATAACGGTGAGCAGGCATTGGAGATTACCGAAACTCTTGTTCGCAGTAATGCCATTGACGTGATCGTGATCGATTCGGTGGCGGCTTTGGTACCGCGTGCAGAATTGGAAGGCGAAATGGGCGATTCCCATGTCGGTTTACAGGCGCGCTTGATGTCACAGGCTTTACGCAAACTGACCGGGGCTGTCAGTAAATCCAACACAGCCGTTGTTTTTATAAACCAGATTCGTGAAAAAATCGGCGTCATGTTCGGAAATCCCGAAACGACTACCGGCGGCCGGGCTTTAAAGTTTTACACTTCACTGCGCCTTGACATTCGCCGTATTGCGACGATCAAGGAGGGTAGCGCCAATGTCGGAAGCCGTACCCGTGTCAAGGTTGTCAAGAATAAAATGGCGGCCCCATTCAAAGAGACCGAATTCGACCTGACTTTCGATCAGGGCATTTCGTATGTCGGTGATGTTCTGGACACTGCTGTCGAAGCCGGATTTGTCCAGAAAAGCGGCGCCTGGTATTCTTATGGCGATGAACGTATCGGTCAGGGCCGGGAAAGCGCCAAGACTTATCTGACAGAGAATAAAGAATTACTCGCAAAATTGGAAACCCAGGTAAAAGCTCATCTCGGCTTAACGAAGGAATAGATTCCGTTTCAAATCAAGGGAAATTAACGTGAATTCAGACCTGCCGATTGGTGAAGGAGATGCTAAACTCGTTACCAAAATCGAACAGCAGAAGAAAAATTCTGATCGGCAAAGTCTTTTTCTCGACGGTGTCTTTGCCTTTGGAGTAAGCGCCGAAACATTCAGTCATTTTCAGATTCATACCGGGCAAAGTCTGACCGAAAAACAAATCCTGTTAATCCAGCAACACGATTTATACGAGCAGGCTAAAGAGTCAGCCGTTAAATACCTGGCACTCAGAATGCGCGGTCAAAAAGAACTGGAACAATATTTGTCCCGTCGGAAAAAGTTTCCGCATGCCGTGGTGATCCGCGTAATTCAATATTGCCTCGAACGTCATTATCTGGACGATCAGACTTTCTGCGAGACATTTATTCGCGATCAATTGCATCTGAGTAAAAACGGGGCGTATAAAATCCGGCAGGCATTGATCGTAAAAGGGATCGAGCGTGATCTGATTGCCGGGACTATGGCGCGCATGATTAAAGACGATGAGCAACTCAAGACCGCCCTGGCGTTAGCAAAAAAGAAAGCAATTGCCCTGAAAAACGATCCAAAACGCCGCGAAAAGTTATATCGTTTTCTCGCACAAAAAGGCTACAGTGCCGGAGTGATAAGCCAAGCTTTGAAGAAAAATTTGTAAACAAGCGGTAATATCGACGCCCTATAACCAATATCTGCTTGATTATAAACCTGATTCCGAATAACTTTCACGCTCATAAAGGATAGAAAGATTGATAGATGAATTTCGTATTATTTAACTGCACATCAGGAGCATAATTGAAAACCGCAAATGATATCCGCCGCGAGTTTTTAGAGTATTTTGCCTCAAACGGCCACAAAATTATGCGGAGCGCCCCGGTAATTCCGCAAAACGATCCGACTCTGCTGTTCACCAACGCAGGGATGAACCAGTTTAAAAGTATTTTCCTCGGACAGGAGAACATTGAATATTCACGAGTCGCCGATTCGCAAAAATGTATCCGTGTCAGCGGAAAGCATAACGATCTCGAAGAGGTTGGCAAGGACACTTATCATCATACATTCTTTGAGATGCTGGGCAACTGGTCATTCGGCGATTATTACAAAGCCGAAGCCATTCAAATGGCCTGGAAATTGTTCACCGAAATCTGGAAATTTCCACCCGAGCGACTCTGGGCAACAGTATACCGCGACGACAAAGAAGCTTTAGCGGCGTGGCACGATATGACCAATATCGATTCATCGCGAATTTTGTGCTTTGGTGAAAAGGAAAATTTCTGGGAAATGGGCGAAACCGGTCCCTGCGGTCCCTGTTCCGAGATTCATTATTATACCGGTTCATCGCCTGACAGGCAATTTTCGGAGAAAATCAATACCGGTGATCCCGAATATATCGAGCTTTGGAATCTGGTTTTTATCCAGTACGATCGGGATAAATCCGGCCAACTTAATCCGTTACCATTGAAACATGTCGATACCGGCGCCGGTCTGGAGCGAATTGTCGCTGCTCTGCAAGGCAAACACTCGAACTATGATACCGATCTTTTCATGCCGATTATCGACCAGATTGCGGCTCTGACCGGCAAACCATACATCGAAGAAACCGGCATGCCGCATCGCGTCATCGCCGATCATATCCGTATGCTGTCATTTGCGATTGCGGACGGCGGTTTGCCTTCCAATGACGGGCGCGGCTATGTGATTCGCCGGATTTTGCGCCGGGCCGCCCGCTTCGGCCGGATGCTCGAAATGCACGAGCCGTTTATTTTCCGGCTGGTCGATGCGGTTATTGAAGTTCTCGGTAAGACTTATCCGGAGATCGTTGAACGGCGCACACATATTCAGCAAGTGATCCAGGCCGAGGAAAAATCATTTGGCGAGACACTCGACCGCGGATTGGAGGTTTTTGCGAAAATCAAAGACAAGTTGCTGAAGACTGGCGAAAAGATGATTCCCGGTGCGGAGGTCTTCAAACTCTATGACACATTCGGCTTTCCGATCGACCTTACGCGCCTTTTAGCTGACGAAGCCGGATTAGATGTCGATGAGAGTGGTTTCATTTCAGAAATGACGCAGCAGAAAGAGCGCGCGCGGGCCGCGGTAACATTTCAGGCCGATGATTTTCTGGAAAACAAACAATGGCAGATTTTAACGACCGGCGTTGATTCCGAATTCATCGGTTACGATCAAAACGAAACTCAATCAGTAATCCGCAAGTATTTGCTCGAGGATGATAAAGTCCATCTTATTCTCGATAAAACTCCATTTTACGCCGAATCCGGCGGTGAAGTCGGAGACATTGGGATTATCGAAAGCAAGGATTTCAGCGTTGAAATCAACGATGTAAGAAAGATCAATTCGACGATCGTGCACAGTGGAAATTTAGTTAAAGGAACCGCGATAAATTCCGCATCTGTCAGTGCTGTGGTCGATGAGACGGCCAACCTGCAGATTCGCGCCAATCACACCGCGACCCATTTACTGCAAGCCGCTTTGCGCAGGATTCTCGGCGACCATGTTCATCAGTCCGGTTCGTTGGTCACGCCGGAAAGATTACGGTTTGATTTCACGCATTTTACCAAAGTGACTAAAGAAGAAATTGAAGCCGTCGAGGACATAGTTAATTCAGAAATTCGCGCCAACATATCTGTCAGCATCGAGCAAAAAGATTATAACGCCGCCCGACAATCCGGCGCCATGGCGCTATTCGGTGAAAAGTATGGCGATATAGTACGGGTTATCAGCGTGGCGGATTTTTCACAGGAATTATGCGGCGGCAAACACGTCAAACGTACCGGCGATATCGGCTGTTTTAAAATTGTTTCAGAAGCGGCAATCGCGGCCGGCGTTCGTCGCATAGAAGCCATTACCGGTGCCGCGGTCATGACTATCGCCCGTGAAAGTGACCGCATCCTGGAGCAGGTTGCCGGGCAATTGGGTGTAAATCGGGCACAAATCGTTCCCCGGATAACAAAGCTGATGGCAGATGTCCGGAGTCTGGAGAAACAGGTGAGTCGCCAGAAAGAGAATTCATTTGAGCAGGAAATATCGGAATTAATGGAGAAAGCCGAATCTATCGGAGAACTTAAAATATTCACTTATCAGGCGAAAGTCAGCAATCTTGATGAATTGAAAAAAATAGGTGATTTTGTCAGGGAGAAGATTAAAAACGGGATCGGCGTGATTGCAGGTGTCATCGATAACAAACCAAATATCGCCGTGGTTGTGGCCGACCATACGATCCAACAATTCGGTTTGAAAGCCGGTGAAATCGTCCGTGAACTGGGTAAAATATTAGGTGGCGGCGGTGGCGGTCAGGCGCATATAGCAACTGCCGGCGGCCGTTTCATCGAGAAAATTCCGGAAGCATTCCAGGCCGTTGTACCATTAGTAAAATCAAAAATAGAGACTAAAAAATAAAGGAATCGGTGATGGAAAAATTAATCTTCGAGTATTCGCAGGCAGGCAAAGAAGGCGTTACTTTACCGGCCGGACTTAAGTCGGCGACAGTGCCGGAGAAATTGATTCCGGCGGATTTGTTGCGGAAAACCGAGATGAAATTACCGGAAGTCAGCGAACCGGAAGTCGTGCGGCATTTCACGAATCTGTCGACGATGAATCATCATGTTGATAAGGATTTTTATCCGTTGGGTTCCTGTACAATGAAATATAATCCCAAGATTAAC
>JAZDEI010000151.1:0-6980 GCA_043808945.1 Fidelibacterota bacterium
CCGTCCAGGTCGGCGTAATCGATCAGCGAACACAATTGGGCTGCAGCGGAAATTGCGACCGAGCTTTCGATCATGCAACCAACCATGATTTTCAGGCCGAGCGATTTGGCGAGCCAGATCATGCGCAAACTTTCCTGCAGGCCGCCGGCTTTCATCAGTTTGATGTTGATACCGTCGAAAGCTTCGGCGAGTTTGGGAATGTCGGAGGCGGTTTTAACGGCTTCGTCGGCGATAAGCGGAATGTCGATGCGATCGCGAATCCAGCGGGTTTCTTCGAGCATGCTTGATGGCATCGGTTGTTCGACGAATTCCACGCCGTTTTTCGCCAGCCATTCAATCCTTTTAATAGCGGTTTCCTTGTCTTTCCAGCCTTCATTGGCATCCACGCGGATTGGTTTATCGGGCGCGACGCTCCGAACGGTATTGACCATTTCTTCGTCGTTCGGGCCGCCGACTTTGATTTTCAGAATTTTGTATGGTTCGGCTTCGCGGGTTTTCTGTTTTACGACTTCAGCCGTATCGATGCCGATGGTGAATGATGTTAACGGGGCTTTGGTTGGATCGAGTCCCCAGATCTGATAGAGCGGAACGTCTAAGGCTTTACCAATCCAGTCCATCAGGGCGATGTCGATGGCGCATTTACCGGCGGTTTGGCCGTGATCGATTTCTTTCAAATCGAGTCCGAACTGGGCGAATTCCCACGGATTGAGTTTTTCGATCAATGGCGTGGCTTTTTGAATCAACTCAATGGTCGATTCCGGTGTTTCATCGTAGCGCACATTCGGTGCGGCTTCGCCGATGCCGGTGATGCCGTCCTTTTCCAGGTAGACGAAAACGTTGTTCTTCACGTCGCTGGAATTGCGCGAAATCGTCCAGGTATGTCTCAGATTCAAAGTTTTAACTTCGTAACGTACTTTCATGCCTGATCCTGTGGTTTTTGTTTTTAATTGCGGGATTAGCGGGAAGGCCTGAGCCATGCCGGCGGCCGCGGCGGTAACCCCCAAAGCACCGATAAATTCACGTCGTTTCATTTTAATCCTCTTGATATTCTGTTCCGATCACGCCGGAATTTAATCTCTTTAGTAAACCGGGCAAAGTGTTTTTAGAGTCCGTGAATTCCGAAGCAACTTGCGTCGTAATTACAAATGTCATAAAATCAGGCAGGTTTATGAAACAATTGTACTTTACAACTTCCGGTCAATGGCGCGAATGGCTGGCGGATAATCACGATAAGGAAAGCGTTGTGTGGCTGATCTTCCACAAAACCTCTGCCAGACGCCCTTCGCTTGATTATGAAAAGGCCGTCGGGGAAGCGCTTTGTTTCGGCTGGATCGACAGTATCATTAAAAACGTCGATGAAATCACTTACGTCCGCAAATTTACCCGCCGCAATGAACACAGTAAATGGTCGGAAATCAACAAACGGCGGGTCGCCAAACTGATCTCTGAAAAGCGTATTACTCCGGCCGGAATGAAATTAGTCGAACTGGCCAAAGCCAATGGTAACTGGGATAAATCCGACCGGCCTCCGCAGGTTAGTTCAGAGATTCCTGCGGAATTCCGCGCGGCATTGGTTCATAACAATCTTGCCATGGAAAATTTCAAAAGTCTGGCGCCCGGTCATCAGAAACAATATATTATCTGGATCGCACTGGCTAAACGACCTGAGACGAAGCAAAAACGAATTGCTGAAAGTCTGCAACTCCTCGAAAAAGGCGAAAAACTCGGCCTGAAATAATCTTTGTTAGTTTAAGGTGTCCGGCCAAGCCGGAGACCCGATAGTTTTAAGGTCGAATTATACCGGATAGTCCCGCAGTTTGCGGATGACAAATTCGACTATTTCGGATTCCAGTTCGCGGCTTTCTTGTTTAAAATATTCGATGACTTGAGCCGGTTTGAAAATTCCATCTCTCACGAGGATCGGAGACATTTTTGTACGTCCCGGATGACCTTCTCCGCTATCGACTTCGTTATGGACGAAGCCCCGGTCGGCAAACCAGGTCACGGCATGTTCCGATTCAGATTCGCGGTAACTGAGCTGAAATCCGATGATTTGATTGAGCGGGTCGAACCAAACGAAAAGGTCGATGTTCGGACTATAAAACAATCGCCGGTATGGTTCACCCGGTATCTGCCGGATATTTTTTACTTCCTGTAACATTTAATTTATTTCTTGAGATTAAAAATTTCATACGTGATAATATATAAAATGGGGCTTTCATTATCAGGCGGAAATTTTCCGGAATGGAGATTTTACCGAGATTTTTTAAGCAGTTGTTTTTACGCCTCGTTACGATCTCGGATCATCGAAATGTGAAATATTTCCGATTGTTTCATTAACAAAAATGTCATATAATCAACCATATTATATGTCAGAAGAGAATAGTTTTTATATAATCAGCGGCCGTCATCGAAAGATAAGGTTTCCGACTGCTATTTCGTTTAACTGACAGGAGGATTTATCAAATGAATGAAACCAGTTTCAAAGTCTATCGTTATCGTTGGATCATGCTACTCGTTTTTATGGGAGTCATTGCAGTTAATCAGCTTCTTTGGATAACCTTTGCATCGATTACCGGGAGTGCCGCCGCGTTTTATGGCGTTTCAGACCTTAGTATCGGTCTCTTATCGATGATCTTTATGATTGTCTATATCGTTGTTTCGATTCCGGCTTCATGGGTAATCGATACTTATGGGATTCGGGTTGCCGTGGGAATAGGAGCCGCGTTGACCGGTATCTTTGGTATCCTGCGAGGTTTGCTTGCTACGGACTACAATTGGGTACTGATTGCGCAGATTGGGATCGCCGTCGGACAACCGTTCATTCTCAATGCCATAACCAAAGTTGCCGCGCGTTGGTTTCCGATTCAGGAACGAGCAACAGCCTCAGGTCTGGGATCGCTGGCCACCTATCTGGGCATCATCATTGGATTGGCGCTGACTCCTTATCTCACGATCCGGTTGGGCATTACCGGTATGCTCGTGGCCTATGGCATCACTTCGGTGGCCGCCGCGCTGGTTTTCTTTGGGCTGGCCAAAGAGCGTCCGCTAACTCCTCCGTGTACGGCAGATCAGGAAGAACGCGCGCTGGTCCTTGATGGTCTCAAACAAATCATGCGCAAGCGCGACTTTCTCCTGCTAATGCTGATCTTTTTTATTGGATTGGGAGTATTCAATGGAGTCACGACCTGGATTGAGAATATCGTCAGGCCGAGAGGTTTTTCGATTACGCAGGCAGGCCTTACTGGTGGCATAATGATACTTGGCGGTATTGTCGGAGCGGTTATCGTACCGACGCTCTCCGATCGCTTGCGGCGGAGAGTTCCATTTATAATTTTGGCATTAGCTGGCGCTACTCTGGGATTTATCGGTGTGACCTATGCTCTCAGCTACTGGCTTTTACTCTCATCGGCCTTTTTCATGGGATTCTTTCTGCTGAGTGCCGGCCCGCTGGGATTTCAATACGGCGCCGAAATCGCTTACCCCGCCCCGGAGGGAACCTCAAACGGTCTGCTCATCCTGATGGGCCAGATATCGGGGATTGTATTCATTTTCGGGATGGATAAGTTCAAATCCGCTGCGACTGGTTCGATGACCGTCTCACTGATTGTTCTCATTGGATTAATGGTTCTGGGTATGCTGATTGCTTTTAAGCTTAAAGAATCACCCCTGCTTCAACGAGAATCTACAAAGTAAAATGTCTGACAAAGAAGTAACGTCGAACCGTTCGGTTCAAAAAGATTAAAGATGGTATTTGTTGCCTAAAAATTTAAGAACCGGACGCATCGCAGCTACAAATGGTTTTACTCTCTGATCATCATGTGGTATTCCAGCAGTCCGCGGACGGACTGTATATTTATGGGTCAAAGAAAAAGTTCAACAGAAATAAATTATGTCATGCAATAATCAAAGAGAAGCGATAATTTCGGAGAGGTTTAGCTTATTAAATCGAGTATTTTAAAAGTGAAACACAAGGAGAATATATGAAAAAGATCGGCATTAATGTGCTTATCGTTTTGTCGTTATTGGTCAGCCTGAGTCATGGGACAGGGTTGGGCATTATGATCGGCGAACCAACCGGATTTAGCGCCAAGTTATGGAAAAGCGATAAAGTCGCCTATGACGCCGGATTAGCCTGGTCGTTCGGAAATAACAACAGTGCCATACATGTGCATGCCGACTATCTGATTCAAAATAAAAATTGGTTAAAAATCGAAAGCATAACCTTGCCGGTCTATTATGGACTGGGATTCCGGGCCAAGGTTGGCGATGAATTCAGACTGGGCGTCCGCGTTCCATTCGGGATCGACTATTTTTTCAACGGCAATGTATTTGATGTTTTTTTTGAGATTGTTCCGGTGCTGGATTTACTTCCGGGAACTGGTTTTGGCATCAATGGCGCGATCGGCGTGAGATACAATTATTAAACTAATAATCTTCCCTAAATAAGGCGGTCGTTTGATGAATTTACCCATTACCATGTTCAGTATAGCGATTGTTGCTGGTTGTGTAGTCGGTGGCTTCGGTGTCGCTCAGACGGCGCAGACCGAGCGGGGGCGCTATTTTTCTAAAAAGAAATATGTCCCTGAGGTGTTGCCGACCTGGAAGGACAGTCAGGCGCGCCTGCCGCGACCGGTTCTGGAGGACGATCCCGGCTGGGTGACAATGTACTGGAAGTGCTGGGAACTGGCGTTCGATCATCTGCGCCAGCCGAAAGCCGGTTCACCCTTCGTTTCCCACTATGTCGATGAGGCTTTCAACGAGAACATCTTCCAGTGGGACACGATCTTCATGGTCATGTTCTGGCGCTACGCTCACCACATTTTCCCGGTTGCGCAGTCATTCGATAATTTCTACTGCAGGCAACATGATGACGGTTTTATTTGCCGTGAAATCTGGGAAACCGGTCCGAAGGCCGGAGAAGACCATCACCTCAAGATCAGCCCGCAGGCCGTCAACCCGCCGTTGTTTTCGTGGGCAGAAGTGGAATATTACCGCGTGTCCGGTGATAAAAATCGGTTTGAACTGGTTCTGCCGGTGCTGGAAGAATACGTCGCATGGCTGGAGAACAACCGCGTTAAAACAACCGCAAAACACGGTCTCTATTGGCAAAACGGTCTGGGCTCGGGAATGGACAATACGCCGCAGACCGGCTCAGCCTGGGTGGAAATGTCAGCCCAAATGGTAATCCAGTACAATGACCTGGCTTTTATGGCAGAACAGATCGGTCGACCGGAAAAAGCCCGAAAATTCCGGGAATGGGCACAACAAATATCGGATCGAATCAACCGCCTGATGTGGGACGAATCCGCCGGATTTTACTGGAATCTCGACGATAATAATGTCTGGCAGAAATGCCAGACAATTGGTTTTTCGTGGACATTATTAGCGGGCATTCCCTCACCACAACAGGCCGCGAAATTAGCCTATCATCTAATGGATCCGACGACATTTTACCGCTTGATCCCGTTTGCCTCACTATCGGCCGGATCGCCGGAATACAATCCGCATGGCGGTTACTGGCTGGGTTCGTCCTGGGCTCCGACGACTTATCAGGCAATCAAAGGCCTGGAACGCTACGGTTATGAGGAATTCGCCGCGCAGGCAACGGAGAAATATCTCGCCGGGATGTACGAAGTCTTTAAGGAAACCGGCACGGTCTGGGAAAATTATGCGCCGGATTACTTCGAACCCGGCGATAATTCCCGCCCGGATTTTGTGGGTTGGAGCGCCTGCGGACCGGTCGCGCTTCTGATCGAAAATGTCATTGGGTTGCGACCGGACGCCATTCATAATCAGATTACCTGGCATCTGCGCCGCACCGACCGGCATGGCATCGAGGGTCTCGTGATCGGGAAAACGACTCTTTCCCTCTTATGTGAAAAACGTCAGACGGCTGAAGATCCGGCAGTCCTTACCCTGACGACCGACTGTCCATTCGAGTTAATCGTAATTCATCCGCAAGGACAGGAGACGATCGAACTGAAACCCGGCACGACTCAGGTTAAAATTTCTAAATGAAATAATATCGTGGGAAAATATCCGATAAAACATACAGTACTTCTGATTTTTCTGACATTAATTGGTATCGGATGTGAAAATAAAAGTCCAACGAAATCAAAAGAGGAAAATGACTTATTTAGACCTGATTATGTACCGCTTACTGAAAACGTAGTGATGTATGAAGTAAATATAAGAGCATTTAGTAGTACCGGGACATTTCAGGGAGTGATTGATCGACTGGATTCCATAAAAGCGCTGGGTATTAATACCATCTGGCTGATGCCAATTTATCCCATCGGGGTAAAAAACTCGGTAAACTCACCTTATTGTATTAAGAATTATACGGAAATCAATCCGGAATTTGGATTACTGGATGATTTTAAAACTCTTGTCTCTGAAGCGCATGAGAAAAACATGGCTGTTATCATTGATTGGGTTGCTAATCACACGGCCTGGGACAATCCCTGGATAACAAATAAATCGTGGTATACGCAGGATGAAGACGGTATTATCATTTACCCGGCTGGAACCAACTGGCAGGATGTGGCTGATTTGAATTATTCTAATCAGGATATGCGCAAAGAGATGATCAAATCCATGAAATACTGGATTGAAACTGCTGATATCGACGGCTTTCGATGTGACGCGGCGGATTATGTACCTTATAATTTTTGGGCACAGGCAATCGATTCTTTATATACGATCGGGAAATATCTGATTCTACTTTCTGAAGGCAGTCGTAACGACCATTTTACGGCAGGTTTCCAGATGAATTACGGCTGGGATTTTTATTATAATTTGGTAAATGTATTTAACGATGATTATTCAGTGACGACAATATACAACACTCATAATACAGAGTATAAAAATATTCCGGAAGGAAAACACAAACTACGATTCACTACGAACCATGACGAGTCGGCCTGGAATGAAACTCCTGTGATACTTTTTAATGGAAAAAAGGGGGCGCTGGCAGC
>JAZDEI010000152.1:0-2371 GCA_043808945.1 Fidelibacterota bacterium
AAAGTCGACAAAGCCTTCTTTGAGCCAGTCAATCTCCGGGTCGGCACGGTAGTTATCGAATGAAAGAATGAAAAGATTGATGCCCGTGGTTGCCTGCCCGACTGCAGGGAATTCATTCAGGCGGGTTGGAGCCTGAGCACCTGTAAAAATGATTAATAACACGAGTAGGCAGATAATCCGGAAGTTATTCTTCATTTAAAACACCTCTGGTCTTAAAATGTTCGATCGCTTTCTGAATCCGGCGCAGGACGGTCTCTCTACCGAGAATCTCCACCACCTGAAATACACCCGGGCCGATTCCGAAACCGGTCATAGCCAGGCGCAACGGATGAATAAAATCGGCGGCTTTCAACCCGGCACGTTCGGCCGTTCGTCTTAATATTTCTTCAAGCGCAACCGCTGAAAAATCGGCCAACGTCGCAAATTCCCGACTCAACACAGTCAGTCGTTCGCTGGAAGCGGGCATCAACCAATACTTGGCGACGCTTTTCTCGTCATAATCTTCCGGATCTCGGAAAAAATAGGCACCCCATTCGAGATATTGATTATAAGTTCTGACCCGTCCGCGCAGGAGTTCGATAACCGCTTCAATGTATTGCTTACGCGCCTTGGCCTCGTCCCGCCTGGGCGGGATCAGTCCGGCTTTAATCAAATTCGGCACCAGAACTTCTTTGATCTCGGCGACAGGCTTGCGAAGTAAATGTTCGCCACTGATCCATTCCAGCTTTTTCGGATCGAAAACGGCCGGCTTGCGCGAAATTGCCGACAGGACGAATTGCCCGATAATCTCATCGGTTTTCAATACTTCCTGATCGTTTTGCGGCGCCCAGCCGAGTAAAGCTAAATAATTTAAAACCGCTTCGGCCGGAAAGCCCTGTTCCCGATATTCATCGACTCCGGTAGCACCGTGGCGTTTGCTCAGACGTTTGCCGTCCGTGCCCAATAACAGCGGCAAATGCGCAAACTGCGGTATCGGTTGACTGAAAGCCCTGAATAAGTTGATCTGTTTGGGAGTGTTCGGAATATGATCTTCGCCCCGGATGATATGGGAAATGCACAGAGCGATGTCATCGACGACGACCGCCATCTGGTAAACCGGAATGCCGCTCGAACGTTGAATGATGAAATCGTCCAATTCGTCATTATTGACCGCAATATGCCCGTAAACCAGATCGTCCCATTCAATGACGCCGGGCTCCAATTTGATGCGAACCGTATATGGCCGTCCCTCAGCAATCAGGGCTTGCACTTGTTCCGGTGATAGATTCCGGCACTTGCCGCCATAACGATAGGCTTTGTTTTGTCTGATCGTCTCGGCTTTTTCGTTTTCCAGTTCTTCACTCGTGCAGAAACAACGGTAAGCGTGCCCGCTTCGTAACAAATCAGCGACTTTTTCCTGGTATAATGCCAGCCTCTGCGACTGGAAAACCGGTTCTTCGTCCCAGTCCAGTCCGAGCCATTTTAACGAATCATAGATCTGATCGACCAATTCTTTGCGCGAACGCTCGACATCGGTGTCTTCGATGCGTAAAAGAAATGTTCCGCCGACCGAGCGGGCAAACAACCAATTATAAATTGCCGTTCGTGCACCGCCCAGGTGCAGTGAACCGGTTGGGCTGGGTGCAAAACGGACCCGAATATTTTCATTCATATTGATGTTCGTATCCAGAATCTGACTTAATCTTGTTTATCATAAATCCGGTGTAAAGTTCACCATAAAAATGTACTTAATCAAGAGTTTTGGATAATACAGTCTGTGGCTACCAAAATCCTTTATGACCGGCTGCTATCCTTTGATCACGCCGAGCGGTTTGAAGCGCGCGACTTTCCGGGTGATATTTGCGGAATGCATGGTTTCAACGACATCGGCAACGTTTTTGTAGGCAAATGGCATTTCCTCGGCGATGGTTCCCTTTTCATTCGCCATTACATATACACCGCTTTCCGCCAGTTCCCGGTACAAATCCCGACTGCGCGCTTTTTCTTTGGCCTGGTGCCGGGAAAGAACGCGACCGGCTCCATGGCACGAACTGCCGAATGTTGCCTGCATGGCATTGGTCGTACCAACGCACAGAAAACTTTCCGTGCCCATGTCGCCGGGAATAAGAACCGGTTGGCCGATTTGGCGGTAAATCTCCGGCAAATCCGGATGACCGGGGCCGAAAGCCCGTGTAGCTCCTTTACGATGAACGCACACCCGGACATTTTTACCCTGGAACTGATGATCTTCGATTTTGGCAATGTTATGGGCAATGTCCCAAACCGTGCGAAAACCAAGTTCGGAAGGGCTGATATTTAACGATTTTACCAGGGCATTTTCGATAATAGACGAAATTACCTGTCGGTTGGCAAAAGCGAAATTGGCCGCCGA
>JAZDEI010000153.1:0-8676 GCA_043808945.1 Fidelibacterota bacterium
TGTGCTTAAAAATCTCCAACCGGGCGATTATGTCCTGATCCAGTTCGGTCACAATGACGCCAAGTTTTCCGACACTACCCGCTATGCCGAAGCGCATAGGGCCTATCGCGCCAACCTGATAAAATTTGTACAGGAAACCCGTTCAAAAGGCGCCAATCCGATCCTGATCACGCCGGTCAACCGCCGTAAATTTTCCAAAACGGGTAAATTCATCGACCAGCATGGTGATTATCCGGTGGTAGTGCGCGAATTGGCCGCAGAACTAAACGTTCCGCTGATCGATCTGCATGCCCGCAGTCTGGAACTATTCAGTGAATTGGGACCGGAAAAATCCGAAGCCCTTTTCCTGCGGGCTGATTCGGGAATATACAAGTTTTATCCGAATGGAAAGTCGGACAACACTCACTTCAATCGTACCGGCGCCATTCAGGTTGCCAAATTGGTGATTTCTGAACTGCATAGAATCAAATCGCCAATCGTTAAATATCTCGGCAATCTGCCCGAATTCAGTGACGAGGCTCGCGGCAAAGTCGTCGGCCTGGATTATTTCTATAATCATGAGTTCCGGAAAAACCCGGACGGCAAGGAGGAACAGTACCACTATATCTGGGAAGATCGCACCAATTCCGGCTTCTACGAGTTGGGTAATCTTTTTGAAAATCAGGGCGCGTTCATCTCGGAAGTAGTAACGGCGCCTACCCCGGAAATTTTACAGAAACTCAGTGTCTACATTATCGTCGATCCCGACACACCCGCTGAAAATCCTGCGCCCAATTATCTTGAAGCCGCCGCCATTAAAACGATCGCTACCTGGGTGCAAAAAGGCGGCGTGTTGGTTCTACTCGGCAATGACGCCGGTAATGCCGAATTCGAGCATTTCAACTTTTTGGCGGAAAAATTCGGATTTTACTTCAATGCAGTCAGTAAAAACCACGTGACGGGTTCAAATTTCGAGATGGGCGCGATTGCGAACCTGCCGGAACATCCGATATTCACTGGAGTGGAAAAAATCTATATGAAAGAAATCGCGACGCTGAAATTGACCGAGGCCGCTCAACCGGTGCTAATCGCCGACGGCGAGGTGATTGTTGCAACGACCCGATTCGGCGACGGGCTGGCATGTGCCATCGGTGATCCCTGGCTTTATAACGAATACATCGACAATCGCAAGCTACCCGCCGACTTCGACAATTTCAGATCTGCGGAGAATTTCTGCCGCTGGTTGTTAAGCCAGGCGAAATGCACTCGATAATAAAATTTATTTATGCAATAAAACAATAATCAAACTGGAGGTATGTATGAAAAAGAGTGTTTTAATGCTGGCGATATGCATACTTGTCACTATCACGGTTCGTGCCGGAACTCCGGCTTTTGTGAATTGGAAATGTGCCCCGCCGGATAGTCAAAAAGTTACCGCCACAGCTGGCAATCTTTTAGGACTGCCTCAAATCGGCAGCCCCGGTTTCGTCGTCCGCGACTACGCCAACGGTCCCGGCCCCGATCAACGCTGGTGGCCTTACGCAGATGGAGCTGCTGTATCTTGGGGTGATGAAACCGACCAGACTGGCACCCGCTGGGTGCAATTTGGGGCTTATCCCAAAGAGAATATTAGTTTTCATGCTGACAGTTTTACATGCTTTATTGGGGCCAAAGGAACCGGTTCGTTACGTGCCAATGTCTGGTATGCCACCGATACCAGCTTTGCTGGTGCAATTCAGATGAACGACAGTATTCTGGTACTTGTTAAAGATAACCACATTTTCTATAACTTCACTCTTGATGCTAATATTTCATCAAGCGACACCATTTTCATTCGGATCTATCCTTGGTATGAGGGTGCTCCTTCGACCTCCAAATATCTCTATTTACTCGACGCTACTCTGTGGGGCACCACCGAAGGAGAATTTGTCGCCAATCCGCCAACTGTGACCACGGCGCCGGTAATCAATATCTCGACCACCTTTGCCATCGGTGGTGGCACAGTCACTGATGATGGTGGCGCCCCTGTAACCTCCCGCGGCGTTTGCTGGAATACAACCGGCGCGCCGGATACTTCCGGCAGTAAAACCAACGACGGTGAAGGCGGCGGCGCTTTTGTCAGCCATCTCACCGGTCTAGAGCCCGGTACAACCTATTACCTCAGGGCATATGCGATCAATATTGCCGGCATAGGTTACGGCAACGAAATTACTTATAAAACCATGGATTCGCTGGAAGTGCCGGGAGTTGTTACCCTCTCCGTTTCCAACATTCTGGTTAAAACCGCCGAATGCAGTGGTCAGGTCATCAGCTGGGGCGGCGACACTGTCAGGGTTCGCGGCATCTGTTGGAACACGGCCGGCAACCCGACCATCGCCGACAATAAAACCGAAAATGGCAGCGGGCTGGGCGCTTTCAAAGGCAGCCTTTACCCGCTCACCGAAAACACCACTTATTACGTGCGGGCCTATGCCACCAACGACGCTGGAACCGGTTACGGTGAAGTGGATACCTTCACTACCCAGACTCCCGCTCCCGAAATCCTGAAAATCGTGGCGGCGGACAGCAGTGGCGACTATGTTTCCGTCCAGGCAGCTTTCAATGATGTTCCCAATTATTACACAGGTCCTTATATCATTTACGTCAAAAAAGGCATCTATTACGAGAAATTGCTACTGGACCGTTATAAGACCAACGTCATTCTGGTTGGCGAAGACCGCGACAGCACCATTCTGACTTATGATGATTACGCCGGAAAAGCGGGCGGAACATCAATGTCTTACAGCGTAGGAATCGATGCCGACGACTTTACGGCCATGAACATCACTTTCCGCAATACAGTTAAAAACGACGGAACCTTCTCTGATCAACAGGCCGTCGCTCTGCGGGTTAACGGCGACCGGCAGGCTTACTACAACTGCAACCTGCTCGGATATCAGGACACATACTATACCTGGGGCGGCCGCGGCACCAGCCGGGTTTATATGCATAAATGCTACATCGAAGGCTCAGTGGACTTCATTTTCGGGCGCAATATTGCGGTCTTCGATTCCTGCGAACTGCATGTCAATCGCAACGCCGGCACAATTACTGCCGCGAGCACCGAGGTTGACGCGAAATTCGGCTATGTTTTCAGAGACTGCATCATCACCGCCGACGAGATCGGATTCAACGAATTGCCAATTACGAACATCTATCTCGGTCGTCCCTGGCAGGCATCTCCCCGCACTGTTTTTATGCGCTGTGAAGAACCGGCAATATTGAACCCGGGTGGCTGGCTGGAATGGAATGTTGTCCCGGCATTATATGCTGAATATCAATGCGCCGGACCGGGCTCGAATTATTCGAGTCGGATTGCCATTTCCCGGCAATTGACCGATGAGGAGGCCCCTGAATATACTCTGGAAAATATCTTTGCGAAGAGTTCGAGTCCGAATCTCGGATATGATTGGATGCCAGCTATACCGGAGGTTCATCTTCCGGAAGTCGCTATTAAATCAGACACTCGGGTTCCGGCGGTCTTTGCTCTGGCGCAGAACTTCCCGAATCCGTTCAATCCGACAACGACCATCAAATACGATCTCCTGAAACCGGGATGGGTAACTATCACTGTGTACAATCTGCTGGGTGAAAAAATCATGGTGCTCGCGAATTCCGAACAACCGGCCGGTTATCATTCAGTCATACTCGACGGCCGCCGGTTGGCCAGCGGAATTTATCTCTATCACATTGAAGCGGGCGAATTCCGGCAAACTAAAAAAATGATGCTTTTGAAGTAAGGATTAAAATTCCTTTTATGAGTAATTAACACTATGAATATGTTTGCTTTCGGGCGCCGGTTGACCGGCAGAACAAATCCGCCGCTAACCGGTGCCTGGGCAATTTGGGCGCCCGGCGATTCCACCAATATCCGGTTATATCAACACGAATGGAGACTATGCTAAACAGACGCCACCTTCTGATTACCAGTTTTTATATTGTCAATTTTGCGCTGGCTCAAACCACCGCGTCCGGCCTGTGGCAACTGACTGCCGATCAGAACGCCGTTGTCACCGGAGACGTTGCGGCAGCCCCGCAGACCCTGCACAACATGCAGATATATTATACCGGAGGAGTACAACGTAGTTATCCGAGCGGTACGGCGGGCGACTGGCCTGGCGAAACTGCCGAAAACGACTCCCGCTATATGCAGTTCGCGATAACTCCGCAAGCCGGTTATGTCTTCAATGCGGCTTCGGTATCGCTGATGCTCTATGTGAATTCGGGCAGCGGCATGCGGGCGAATGTCTATTACTCCACCGATCCGCTTTTCAGTTCCAAAACGCAAATCGGCTCGACTTTTATGCTGAGTTCCAGCGTCCCGGCGGTGGCGAATGTAACCGCGACTCTCGACCTCGACGTTGAATATCCGGATACTTTTTATGTCCGGGTTTACCCGTGGTACACTACCTCAACGTCCGGCAAGTATGTAATCGTCAAATCCGTGACTGTTTCCGGAACGACAATGTCCGCGACTTCGGTTCTGGCTTCGCCAGCAACTCTGACCGGTTTTGTGCAGGCAGTCGCCGCAGTACCTTCTGCCATTCAAACCTATTCGTTGTCGGGCATGAATCTCACCAATCCGGTCGTACTTTTTCCGCCCGCTTCTTTTGAAATATCTGCGGATGACGGCTCTGCCTGGAAAGCCTGCGGCGATTCGATCGTTTTCCCCGTTTCGGATGGAGGCATTACCGGTCAACCGGTCAGTATCGCCGTGCGATTGAATGCAACCGAGGCCGGTCAACATGAAGGCCCCATCAGACATTTCTGTGAAGGCGCAACCGGCGCTGAAGTAGCCTTGTCCGGGATCCTGCTGGCGGTCGAACCGACCAATCCTTCGGTGATCACCGTCGATTCGCTTACCGGCACAACCGCCACGCTCTCATTCTCCGGCGGAAACGGTACGCGGCGCGTTGTGGCGCTACGGCAGGGACCATCTGTTACCTGGCAGCCGGCCGATGGAATGGCAATATCCGGCGTTTCTCAAAATTATTCTGCCGCGACCGATCAGGGCGACAGCACGAAAATCGTCTGCGACGGTGAGGACATGACGCTAACCGTAACGGGACTTACCAGCAATACGACTTACGCTGTCGCCGTTTTCGAGTACAATGTCGCGACGGGCAACTCGCAAAATTACCTGACGACCTCTTTCGGGTCGACAATCTTTACCACGCCGGCAGCGCCGACCTTATCCGTTACACCGGACAGATTGGGTTTTGGCAACGTTCTTATCAATGGTAATGCTGTAAAAAGCTATGTTCTCTCCGGCATTTTTCTGAAGGAGAACGGTTCGATCAACGTTAATACGTCGGCAGAATTTATGGTTTCCCTGTCAAAGGAAGCCGGATTCGATTCATCACTGAATATTCCCTATTCGGGTCAAACTTTCGATACCACCATTTATGTGCTCTTTGCCCCGACCGAACTGGGCGGCTATTCCGGTGTTATCATGCAGTCCGGCGGAGAGGCTGATACGGTTACCGTTGCGGTAAGCGGCAAGTGCGTCTCAACTCTGATTCAAACCGCTGAACCGGAGGGCTTCGCAACGCTTGGCGGCGGCACGACCGGCGGATTGGGTGGCGATAGCGTGGTGGTCAGCGATGCTCAGACGCTTTACGATTTAATGCATGCGCGCGAAGATAAAAGCACTACACCGCTTATCGTCTACATTTCCGGAACGCTTAGCGGTTATTCGACTAAAATTTCCGTTAAACGCACGGCTAATATTTCCATTTTCGGACTCGGCAGCGATGCCGGGCTGAACGGTTTTGGAATGAAGATCGTCGAATGCAGTAACATCATTGTCCGCAATCTTACTTTTTCCGATTGTCATGTCGACGAGAAAGACGCGCTTGCGATCGAAGAAAGTCATAATGTCTGGGTCGATCATTGCACTTTCACCGACAGCCCGGCCAGCGATCCGTCCGGCAGCAGTCACGACGGCTTGCTCGACATAAAAGATGGTTCGTATAATGTAACCGTCTCGTACAATCACTTCACGAATCACCGCAAGACCTGTTTACTGGGTCATACTGAAAGTCAGGTGTCGGATTCAACTATGAAAGTGACCTATTACCGTAACTGGTTCGATGGCACCTATTCGCGTCAGCCACGCGCCCGGTTTGCCAAAGCCCATATCGTGAACAATCTGTATTCAGACGTCACCGGTTATGGAATCGGAGTGACCTGCAATGCCCAGGTTTTCGTAGAGGCCAATTACTTTGAAAACACGCCGATTCCGGTGCTGATTTCCCAGGTCAACGATCCCGAAGAAACGCTCAGCGGCGATCCGGCCGGATATATAAAAGCGGCAGATAATTACTCAGACAATTCGGGAATTATCGTCGAAAATCTGAGCAATTACAATTTCGATCCGACCGATTATTACAGTTACGACGTGGTTCCGGGAAGCGCTGTGAAAACCCTTGTTCAGGAAAACGCCGGGGCCGGAATCATTAACATTCCCGGCGGGGATAAGATAACTGCACACGTCGCCGCACCAACCGACTTTCTGCTGTTGCAAAATTATCCCAATCCGTTCAATCCGACGACAACGATTTTATTTTGCCTGCCGAATCGGGATTTGGCGTCGCTGAAAGTTTACGATATGCTCGGGCGCCAGGTGGCAATCCTGTTCAATGACATCACTGAGGCAGGTAAAACATATCGGGCGGTTTTTAACGCCGAAAGATTTTCCAGCGGTATCTATTTTTATTCCCTGGAAACCGCCCACGGCTCGTTCATCCGCAAGATGGTCTTAGTCAAATAGAATTTATCAACCGACGAAATTCATGGAATTTAAATGATTAGAAAAAACGACCGATTAAAAACATTGCCCTTCTTCACGATCCTGTTGCCGATTCTGGCCTGCATGGTTTTCTCATGTAATCCGCCCGGTGAACCGTCTTCCCTGAAAGCCGAAGTCCTCGCTTATCTGCGCGATGTTCCTTTTACAATGCCGGAAATCCCCTTGCCGGAATTTCCCGACCGGACTTTCAGCATTACCGATTTCGGCGCCATTGGCGATGGTCACACTATGAATTCGGCTGCGATTAACCAGACCATCCTGAAATGCTCGCAGTCCGGCGGCGGAAAGGTGATCGTACCGCCCGGACTCTGGCTCACCGGGCCGCTCGAATTGCATAGCAATGTCAACCTGCATTTGCAAAGCGGCGCTTTTGTTGTCTTCAGTCCGGACCGAAACGATTATCCAATAACCAAACCGCCCGCTAAAAGATTTACAACCTTACCATTGATAACCGGTTACAATCTCGAAAATATTGCGATTACCGGAGAGGGTATCTTCGACGGTAACGGCGAAGAATGGCGCCCGGTGAAAAAATTCAAAACTACCGCCAGCCAGTGGCGCGATCTGCTCAAATCCGGCGGTGTCGTCAACCAATCCGACGACATGTGGTGGCCGTCAGCGGAAGCCATGCGGGGCCAAAATTATATCAACACTCTTGAATTAGCCAAGCCGCGAAAAGACCTGCGCGCGGCTGATTATTTACCGGCCAGAGATTTTATACGTCCCGATCTCGTCTCATTAATCAATTGCAACACAGTGCTGGTCGATGGTCCCACTTTTAAAAATTCTCCCATGTATGCCTTTCACCCGGAACATTGCGAAAATCTCATTATCAGAAATATCAAGATTAATAATGAGTGGTGGGCGCAGAATGGAGATGGAATCGACATTAGCTCATGTAAAAATGTGCTGATTTACAAATGCTCCGTAACCGCCGGCGATGATGCCATTTGTATGAAATCCAGTAAAGATAGTGGCCAATCCGGGCCGGCCCTTCAAAATATCGTCATCCGGGATTGCACCGTTTATCGCGGACACGGTGGCTTTGTCATCGGAAGCAATACCGACGGCGGCATGCGGAATGTTTTCGTCGATAATTGCGTTTTCATCGGCACCGATGTTGGTCTGCGTTTCAAAAGCGCCCGCGACCGCGGCGGCTTAGTTGAAAACATCATCATCCGGAATATTCGCATGAAGGACATTGTCAATGAAGCCGTCCTTTTCAATACTTATTATGAAGGTGTCGGTCGCGACAATAAAACCAGCCCGGTTACGGAAGACACCCCGATTTTTACCAATTTCAGTCTCGATAGCATCGTTTGCCTCGGAGCCAGTCAGGCAATCAGCGTAGTCGGCTTGCCGGAAATGCCGATAAGCAGGATTCGGATCAGCAATTCATACCTGGCGGCGGATGTCGGTTTCTCGGCCGAATATGCTTGCGATTTTACCCTGGAAAATGTCAGCATCGTTCCGAAAACAGGCCCGATCTTTCAACTGGCGCAAAGCTCGGATTTCAGCCTGAATAATATTGAATTTCCCGGGTCGGCCACTGAATTTATGAGCCTGTCCGGTAAAAATACCCAATCCAGTCGCATCCTGAACACGCCTTTATCGGCCCTGAAAACGCCACTGGTTTTTTCCAAAGAGGTCGATGTCCGGGAAGTGATCATGGAATAATCTCCGGTTTCGGTTTTAAAATCACATTTCAAAGATTCCATTTTTTTCTGAGCCGGATTTTTCTGAAATTAGGCCCGTGACAGTTGACCTGATTTTTATAAGCGACTTTATTTATTGATAAAAACTGATTGGATTGAATTCTTTTTAAACAGCTCGCCGTGGTTCCGGCG
>JAZDEI010000154.1:0-2248 GCA_043808945.1 Fidelibacterota bacterium
TGCTGGTTGGGATCGATCGGATAAAACTCGTCGATCTGGACAAAATGCAAACGGGACATGTCAGGTTTGCGGGCCGGATCGAGGCCGACCGTTGCGAGGTCTTTGACCGCCGCCGGCGAGTGCCAATTGGTCAGGTAATACTCGACCCATTTGATGAAATGCTCCGGCGTCTTGCCGGTCGGGAGTGAAATGACACCGTCCGGATTGTTTTGCACCCATTCCAGGAAGCGAAAAGCGGCCAGTTTACCCAGCATCGGGAAATTGGCGACCTGGATGACCGGGATTTTTTCGGTCGGCGGATAGATGAATTTTTTTCCGGAGAGGGCGAGATAGGTTTTTTCGACATTGGAGATTAATGATTGGAGATGGTCATTAGTTTTAATCGCAGATTTCGGTTTTGGGGAAGGCATTTATACAATCCTTGTTCTTTACAGTAAAAATCAATTTTCAACGGCGAAATTTACCCTATTTTTTCCGGTTTGCCAATTGTCAATCTTGGAATATTCTCAGGAACAGACATAAGTCGATATGCATCATTTCCCTGGAATGCGCTAAAAGTGTTGGCGCATTTCCGAACGTAGTGAGGAAAGAAAACGCGACCTCGCGGTCGCGTGCATCAATATTGTTGATGCAATCCAGTTTCAGAAAAAAGTTGATGAAAATACGCTGAATTTTGTATATTAGAACAAAGGAAATAAAAATATGCAAAACTGTGCGCTCGGTCTTTTTTTCAATGGTCTGAAAATAAGCATTTGTTCCCGCCTCACTCTTGTCATCATCGTCCTGTTTTCTGTCCTGCCACTTTACGCTCAGCCCAAGACTACCCTGGCTGTCCTCGACCTCGATGCTAAAGGATTAGCGAAAAATGAAGTTGAAATCCTGACAGATCGTCTGCGTAGCAACACCGTGAACCTCGGGATCTACGACATCGTCGAGCGTCAGAAAATGCAGGAAATCCTTGACGAACAGCAATTCCAGCTTTCCGGCTGTACCAGCGACGCCTGCGCAGTGCAGGTTGGTCAACTGCTCGGCGTCCAGAAAATGATTACCGGCTCGGTCGGCGCTTTCGGAAAAGTCTTCACCGTCGAACTGCGTCTGCTGGATGTCGAATCCGGCAAAATCGAGCGGAGCGCCAACTACGATTTCCAGGGTGAACTCGAACTCCTGCTGATGGAAGGCATGAATAATGCCCTGTTGAAATTACTTGGTCTGCTCGACATGCCTACGTCCACCTCCGTCTCGATCTACAACAAAACCGGCGTGCTGGTACTCAACAGTATACCCGAAAGCGCGGAAATCCTGATTGACGGCAAATCATCCGGTACTACGCCATCAAAAATCGAAGGCGTGCCTGCCGGTCTGCGAACCGTCGTGCTGAGGAAAGCCGATTTCCAGCCATTTACCACATTCATCAATATTCTGGCCGATAAAGAGAATCCGCTCAGCGTTACCCTGAAGTCCCAATACGCCAGGGTGCAGATTACGGTCAACGAACCACAGGCAGAAATCTACCTGAACAATAGTCTGCTGGGCAAAGGAAATTGGTCGGAAGCTAAGGTCAATCCCGGAAATTATATTCTCGATGTTAAACACTGGCGCTATCTTCCATATAAAGAAACGATCCGACTCAATCCGGACGATTCGTTCCAAAAAACCGTCAATCTCGAGCCGCGGCTCGGTTATTTGAAAGTCGATCTGACGCCAGGTGATGCCCGACTGTTGATCAAAGGCCAGGATTTTCAATTCGAAGGTAAACCGTCTGCCCTGCAAATTGGCGAATATCAAATCACAGCCCGGAAACCGTATTGCCATCCAACTACCCAGAAATTCAAAATCACCGAAAACACCGTTACGGAGATTAACTTCAATTTGGTTGATGGGAGAAAAGACTACCAAAGGATAGCAAGCAAACGAAATCTATCAACCGCAGCTTCGATTGGAACCTGGTGTTTCACCGGCGCATCGGCACTGATGTCCGAATGGTACTATAGTAAATACTGCGATGGAAGAACAGTCAATGATGTGGAAAAATACCGTGACCGAACCGTACTATTTAATAATCTTGCCAAGGGAGGGCTTGTTGTCAGTGTCGGATTTTCCGGTTTTTCAATCTATGAATTTTTCCATTTGAATAGTCTGGGAAAAATACTCGGAGTGAGACCATGAAACAGGCTAGATTAACCATTAAATTATTTTTACTATTTCTTTTCGTACAAATTTTTACATGCGAACATAAATTCAGAAATCC
>JAZDEI010000155.1:0-2558 GCA_043808945.1 Fidelibacterota bacterium
TCGCTATTCGACCTATAATACTTCTGCCGGATTTTCGGTCAATCTTTTCAAATCCCTGTGGCTCGGTTCGGCGGTCAATATAATGACGCCGGATTTCTCCGAACAAACCTGGGAAATTCAGGTTCTGGAAAAGAGTATTTATCTGGCATCCGATCATTCGATTTCGTACAAATCCGAGCCGAAATTCGAGACGGCAGTGACCGGCAACGTCGGTCTGATATATGACATTACCCGGCATCTCAGTGTTGCGGCGTCCTATCGTTTTCCGTACGAAACCACTCAAAAGGGCGGATTGCTGTACTTGATCAGCGATTCCACCCAATCATTGCCCATCATGGCCGTGGATTCAAATTTTACCGTCAGTAAAGTGACCCGTCGCCAGCCGGGCGAACTGCGGATCGGATTGTGTTTAAAACCGGTGAATATTATTCCCACGCAGTTGTTTTTCGAACTGGTTTATCAGGACTGGAAAAACGCTTCGGCGAAATATCAGTTCAAGAGCGACGCCGATCTGAGCGCCGTGCCGGTGGATTTTTACGAGGCTGCGATTCCGTACCGCAATGTACTGAAAGTGCACGTGGGCATCGAGCACGTTTTCTTTTCGGGCGTACCCTTCCGGGCCGGATTTTATCACGATCCGAGCCCGATCGACGCCGGCATGGATCGCAACTGGTTTACGGCCGGCACCGGTTACCGATGGGATAATTTAAGCCTGGAAATTTCCGGCGCTTTCACGAACAACGAGTATGAATATCACGATCTTTTTCCGATTGTGTCCGAGGCGCGAATCGAATTCGATACCGTACGCGAAAGCTATCTGGTCGGAATGTTAACTCTGAAATATAATTTTTAATTTATGAGTAAGACAAACTTACTGCGCGGTCTGCTGATCGTTCTGCTATCCGGAATAACGTCGGTAGCGGAGGAGTTTCCGGCCAAAGATTATTTAAAAATCGTCACGATTTTTACCAATGATATACATGGCGGCATCGATCGGAGCGAAGCCAGTTTCATCAATCCGGATTTTCCACCGACGCTGGGTGGTGGCGCCGTTGCCGGACGATATATTATTGAAAAACGCAAAGAAGCCGCCGAGAACGGTTGGGGTTTTCTGCTGGTCGACGCTGGTGATTTTTACCAGGGCACACCTATGGGAACCCTGTCGGAAGGCGAGGCGGTCATCGAATACATGAATACCGTCGGCTATGATGTTCTGACCGTCGGCAACCACGACTTCGACAACGGTTGGAAGAATCTGAAAAAACTCTCGGAACAAGCTCATTTTCCGTTTCTGGCTTCCAATCTCCGGCGCAAATCCACCGGCGAATTGGCAGAATTTGTGAAGCCTTATGTCATCAAGGAATTTCAGGGAATCAAGATCGGAATTATCGGCGCAACGATTTCATCGACACCGAGCATGAGCTTCCCCGAACATGTCGAAGATCTGGAATTTGAAACTGAAATCGAAGGCCTTAAACATTATTTGCCGGAAGTAAAAGCCCAGGGTGTCAATCTGGTTATTTTCGTGACGCATGCCTGGTTAGCCTATAACCCGGAAGAAGGCTATAAGGAGATGCTGAAAAACATAGCGGAAGGGGAGACATCTTCTAATTACGGTTCCAGCGCCCAGGAAATCGCTCACCGGGTTCCGGGCATCGATATTATGTTTTCCGGACATCTGCACCGTGGTTTTTACAAACCCTGGGAAGATCCGCTGAATCATACCCTGATCTTTCAGAATTATGCCAACGGCAGTAACCTGGGGCATCTCAATTTTTATATTCAGAGAAAGACCGGTACGCTGGCCGGATACAATTATGAAACCGACGATGGAACGATTTTTACGCTGTTCGAAGATGATTTTTTACCGGATGCCAATATCGCCAAACTGATCGACTTCTGGGTACAGAAAGCCGAAGCTGGTTTTGACGAAGTGATCGGTACAGCCACCGGACAAATTGCCCGTTCGGGTAGCGGTGAATCACCGATGGGCAATCTGATGGTCGATGCTATGCTGGCCGGCACCAAGGCCGATATCGCCTTTTCCAATCATGGCGGTGTCCGGGCAGACCTGCCGGCCGGAGAAATAACACCCCGGCATGTCTTTGCCGTGATGCCGTTCGGTAATCGGATTGTCACGATGAAAGTAACCGGCGCTTTTCTGAAAGCCCTGGTGGAAGACCGGGTGTCCGGGACCAGCCGGGGGATGCTGGTTGGCGGCGCGGAAATAGCAATCGACCGCACCAAGCCCGATGGATCGCGCGTCGTGAAATTCAATATCGGTGGCCAACCAATTGACGACGATCGTGAATATATTTTAACAGTGTCGGATTATCTGGCGGAAGGCAATTCCGGTTATGATCGACTGACGACTATTTCTCCGGATAAAGTGAATTACTCCGGAATTCTTCTGCGCCAGGCGATGATCGATTATATTAAAAATAATTCGCCGATCGTGCCCAAAAGCGATGGCCGCTGGCAAGAAATCAGGTAGATTGTAGATTGATGATTGGAGATTGATGATTGATGATTGAATCTATTCAAGACAATTGAGTGAC
>JAZDEI010000156.1:0-7065 GCA_043808945.1 Fidelibacterota bacterium
ATCGATCATTTTTCGCTGGCTTTACCGGGTAAAAACGAATACTCTTTTGGTGGTGGCTTTTTCCGGATCGGAGTCGATGACATCGCCGACACCCGCGATGCCCTGCTCGATCTCGGAAAGGATGGACTGGGACCGGGTGATGATGGTTATACCGGACCGGATGCCGACGGCACGGAAGGCAACGGCAAACTCGATCCGGGCGAACGACTGGACTATGGCAAATTCGGCACCTTCGGCGCCAGCGAAAACGCGGCCTTTTTCTCCGTCGCCAGACAAATAAGACCAAAACTTCAGGCTGGCGGCACACTCAAGACGATCTATCGCTCGCTGGGCGATGATAAGGCTTACGGCGTTGGCTTCGACCTGGGAGCGCTTTACCAGCTTACGCCGCACATCAACCTCGCGGCCGTTTTTAATGACGTGACGACCACTTTTATTTACTGGAATGACGGCACGTATGAGATCGTTACACCTTCTCTGCGACTCGGTGGCGCAGCGCAATATACCCTGAAAAAACTGCCGCTGAAGATCAATCCGCTGATTGGCATGGATATACTGTTTGAAGGCGAGGAGAATTCGGCCGATTTTGTGCTCGGTGGAATGGTCGTCCGCGCGCGGCTCGGCTTGGAAGTTATTTACAAAGATGTCCTGGCTCTGCGCGCCGGTCGTGACGATCTCGGCAATCCGCAGGTCGGTCTCGGCATTGAGACCGTCATCGGCAGTTTCGACTACGGCCTTGGTCTGGGCGGCGCCTACACGGAACTCGGCCTGTCGCACCGCATCGCACTGACCCTGCATTTCGCTGAACTGGGCCGCGCTGTCAAACGCTACCTGTAATATTCGGCTCATAAATCATGAGAAAACTGCTCGTCTTTACTATTTCCACATTATTAATTGTTACTGACATTTATGCTAAATACCATATCGTCATTGTCGCCGGACAATCGAACTGTCTGAATATCCATACCAGTATTTCAGCATTATCCGACTCACCGGCGGACAGTCTGATTCCTTTTTTTTATGAACTGTATTACCCGCCTTCCGGGGAAACGCTCCCGCTGGTAACTTCTTCGGAAAATTGCTGGAAAAGCCTGCATTACCATACCAGGGACGGTACAGTCGGTCCTACTTATCCATTTTTTGGGCCGGAAATGACTCTCGGGCGAACATTATCCGAGACGCTTGACTCAGTCGCAATTTTTAAATTTGGAGTAGCCGGTTCCAATCTCGGCTACGACTGGAATCCGGAATCTGAAACCGGTTCGCAGATCTATAAAGTTTTCATGAACAAGCTGCACATCGCCGAACAGATACTCCGTGATAACGGCGATGACTTTGAGTGGTACGCTTTCACCTGGATGCAGGGAGAAGGTGATGCAATTTATTATAATTACGCAACCAATTATTACACGAATCTCGGGCATTTCGTCCAGACAATTCGGAATACATTGGAGTTACCGGAACTTCCGTTCGTTATCGGTCTGATCGCAGACGAATTGCCTTTAAGTACATATCCATATCGGGATACGGTTCGCAACGCTCAAATTCGTTATGCGAATGAAAATCCAAATGTTTGTATGATCAATACTGAAAATTATACTATGGACGCCGATAACGTGCATTTCAATTCCCAGGGAGTAATGCAGCTCGGCCAGGATATGGCCGCGGCCATAGTAGCCATGAAATCCGGATCATCCGCCACCCAAGTCAAAAAAAAACCGGCAGCTGGCCTGAATCCCCTCAATATATATCCCAATCCAACCAACCATACGGCGATGATAGAAATCAAGTTAATGGACCGGGTCCCGGTGCGACTTGATTTGTATGATATTAATGGACGACACGTAAAAACCATTTTAAATCGCACCTGTGACAATCACAATTTGCAGGTTCCTTTTTCGATCAACTCGCTTACGTCCGGCTTGTATTTTCTTTCCCTCCATATCGGAAATGAGTACTATTTCCGCAAAATAAATATCATAAAATAGGGTGCCCAAAAACCCCCTCCCTTACGATCTCGAAATGTTTTCAGATTAAAACAAAAAGAGCGGGTCGCTTGTAATTCGCTGGCCGGTCGGTCAGTGGATAATGAACCGGGATATTCTGTTACCGACTGAATCCTGTATTGATCGAATGTTTAATATGACAGAAATACCTACTTGAATGTTAGATCATTTCAAATTACATTTAACAGTGAATATTCATTTTAAAATAACTTACGGTTCAATCACAAAAATATTTAGAGATATTTGTCGGTTTCTTCAATCTCCAGGGAATAAGGATTAAATATGTTAAATAACAAACCCGATCGGGTAAGTTCAAAAAGTCCTTTTTATCTCCTGTTTATCGGGCTGAGTCTGCTTATTATTTTCATGAGCATACTCTACTATCGGGCCGAAGTCAGGAAAGTTCGCACCGAAAAACACGATGAACTGAATGCCATCGCCAAATTGAAAACCAATCAGATCACAAGCTGGATCAGAGAACGTAAAAGTGATGCGCTTGTGGTCGCTTCCTCGCCATTTTTCACTCAGGCTATAAATAACTGGATGGCTAATTCCAACGATCCGGATCTGCGAAAGCAGATCATCAACCGCTTAAAAATCGCTCAGACGCAACATGACTATACTGAAATAATCTTAACAACGCCCCAGGGGAAACTTCTGCTGGCGATTAATCCGCAGCAAGCACCCCTTGATCCAATTACCAAACATAAAATCATTGCCGCCTGCCAGACCGGGACAGTTCAGTTCACCGATTTTTATTACTGCTCTCACGATAACAGGATTTACCTCGATTTTATCATATCAATCTTAGACATCCGGCAAAAACCAATAGCCGCGCTAATTTTACGCATCGCTCCAGAAAACTATCTATATCCGCTTATACAGGAATGGCCGACTCCTTATAAAACGGCTGAGACTTTGCTTATCCGCCAGGAAGGCGATAGCGTGTTATTCCTGAATAACCTGCGTCACTTGCCGAACTCCGCCCTGCACCTGCGGGTCGCGATTTCCGACACAAGTGTCCCGGCCGTTCAGGCGGTGCTGGGACGAACCGGTATTTTCGAAGGCCGGGATTATCGCGGTGCCCGGGTTCTGACCCACCTCGGAGCGGTTCCGCAAACGAACTGGTTTATGGTTACTAAAGTTGACGAAGCGGAGATTTATGCCGACCTCAACCACCGGCTAAGGTTTATATTATTAATAATGGTTATTCTGCTGGCAACCATCGGCGCGGGTATGGCATCGATCTATAATCGTCGTCAATACACTGTTTACCGCGCTCTATTTAATGAAGAGAAGGAGCGTTATGCCCTTGAGGAGGAATTTTACACCACGCTCTATAGCATCGGCGACGCGGTCATTACTACCGATCGGGCCGGATCCGTTAAGTTTCTGAATCCGGTCGCCGAGGAACTGACCGGCTGGAAGGAAAAAGATGCCCGGGGAAAGACTCTCGCAGAAGTATTCAACATCATCAATGAAGAAACCCGGCAAATGGTCCCAAATCCGGTTCAGAAAGTACTAAAGGAGGGATTGGTAGTAGGACTGGCTAATCATACCTTGTTGATTTCTAAAGATCGCCGGGAAATACCAATCACCGACAGCGGGGCCCCCATAAAAGATGAAAACGGAGAGATATTCGGGGTCGTTCTGGTTTTCCGGGATATTTCCCAGAACAGGCAGGCCGAAGAACAGATTCGGTATCAGGCCAATCTACTCCAAAACGTTTCCGACGCCGTTATTGCGACTGATGAAAACAGTCTGATTACCAGCTGGAATCCGGCCGCTGAAATGATGTATGGTTGGAAAGCGGATGAGGTTATCGGAAAAAAATTCCACGATATTATCAGCCCGGAATACCCTTATGAATCCAGAGACACGGTCTTTGAAAAAATAAATAAGGACGGAACCTGGTCGGGTGAAATAGTCCACCACGTCAAAAACCGCAAACCACTGACCGTCCTGAGCACCATCTCGTTCTTGAAAAACATTTCCGGCAATAAAACCGGACTGGTTTCTATTAACCACGACATTACTGAAAAAAAACTATTGGAAGAACAGATCCTTCAATCCGAACTACAGTTCCGTTCGGTCTGGGAAAAATCACAGGACGGTATGCGTCTGACAGATGAAAAGGGTACGATCGTCAGAGTCAACGATGCTTTCTGCCGGATAATGGGAGTCAGCCGGTCGGAAGTAGAAGGTCAATCTCTCGCCGTTATTTATACCGAGGCACGCCGAAAACATATCGAGAAAATGCATCGGGAACGTTTCAGAACCCGAACCATCAAACCTTACAGCGAACAGGCAGTGATCCTCCGGGATGGTCGTGAAATTTGGGTTGAGGTAATGAATTCTTTCTTTGAGTCCAGTAAAGACAACCCCCTGCTATTAGGTATCTTCCGGGATATTACCAATCGAAAACTGGCAGAGAATGCCCTGCGTGAGTCGGAACTGAAATATCGCTCTCTGGTGGATCAATCTCTCCTTGGTATATTGATCGTGCAAAATAGACGTTTAATGTACGCGAATAACTTCATCCTGGAGCGGAGCGGATATAACCTGGAAGAATTATCGGGTTTACGACCGATGCAGTTGATGAAGCTGATCCATCCTGATGACCGCAAAGTCGTCTGGACCCGCATGCTCAATCGCTTTTTAGGTAAAAAAGAGCCGGCGAGAAATGAATGCCGTTTTATCGCTAAAGATGGCTCGATTTACTGGGCTGATGTGCATACGAATGTAATCGAATATTTAGGCAAAACCGCCATCCAGTTGTGCATTGTCGATACCACCGAGCGCAAGCAGTCGGAAAAGGCGTTAGAGGAAAGCGAAACCCTGTTTCGGACACTGGCAGAAAACTCCCCGGCGGCTGTTTTTATTTACCAGGATGAATATTTCGTTTACGTTAACAAAGTAACCGAGAACTTAATTGGTCATTCTGCGGTTGAAATGTACCAAACACGTTTCTGGGATGTCGTTCACCCTGATTTCAGGGAACTTGTACATGAACGCGGTTTAGCCCGTCAACGGGGAGAACAGATACCGATTCATTATGAATTCAAGATTCTTCATGCTAACGGAACCGAGCGCTGGGTTGACTTTGCCGGCGGACGAATTTTATATAAAGACAAACCGGCCGCGATTGGTTTTGCCTACGACATCACCGATCGCAAGCAGGCGGAAGAAGCCCTGAAAAAGAGCGAAGAACAATTACGCCAGACCCAGAAACTGGAAGCGCTCGGCCAGCTGGCCAGCGGTATTGCACACGATTTCAATAATATTCTCGCAATCATCATGGGACACGCCACTCTGCTCAAGATGGGACAGCTGGACCCTGACCGACATCAACACAGTATCGATACTATCGAAAAGACGAGTCAGCGCGCGGCTGACCTTGTCAAACAGTTGTTGACTTTAGCCCGCCGGAACGAGCCGCTAATCGGACCGCTGGATCTCAATGAGCTACTCGCCGATACCACTAAAATGCTCAGCGAGACCTTTCCAAAAGTAATTACTTTCCAGACAGAAATTCAACCGTCTCTGCCATTCATCCTGGCCGATGAGTCGCAGATCAACCAGGTTATAATGAACCTTTGTGTAAATGCGCGGGATGCTATGCCCCAGGGTGGAATTCTCATGGTTGCAGCCAGGCGTGTGTCCGGTGCAATGCTTCGTCAGCGACAGACAGACGCGCTCGCCGCTCAATACATCGAAATCTGCGTCGGCGATACCGGCATCGGGATGGATCAGGCAACGCTCGATCGCATCTTCGAACCGTTTTTCACAACCAAAGGCCCGGGTAAGGGCACCGGTCTTGGATTGGCGACCGTGCATGGCATTGTCACCAATCACCACGGCTTTATCGAGGTAGAGAGTAAACCCGGAGCCGGTACAAAAATCTCGGTCTTCTTACCGACGCCGAAATCTTCTGAAAAGACGGATTCCGCGGAAGCAGAAGAATTCCAGGAACTGATGGGCGGCGATGAGACCATCCTGATAATAGAAGATGAAGAACTTATCACCGATATGCTTAGTTCCGTTCTGATCGATAAAGGTTACCGGATTTTGATCGCGCGGAATGGCCTGGAGGGAGTCGAAGTATATACACGGGAGAAAGATAAGATCGCGCTGGTCTTGACCGATATGGGGCTTCCGAAACTGACCGGCGATGCGGTTTTTCACCGGATCAGAGAGATCAATCCGCAAGCCAGGGTTATTATTGCCAGCGGTTTTCTGAGCCCCGATGAAAAATCGGAACTCTATAAAGCCGGTTTGGCCATGTTTATCCAGAAACCGTATATGCCTCTTGATGTACTGAAGGCTTTCCGGGAAGTGCTGGATACTTAAATCGGGCCTGCGTTAGTTGAACGACCCGGGTTGTGAGTTTATAGTTTGCAGTTATAAACCTATTTCCATCCCGATGAATATCGGGGCTAAATTGGTTTCTGAATCCATATTTCGATCCAGCCGAACTTCCGCCTGGCAAAAATTATGCTGAAAAAAGGCGCGGTTTACCTCAGGTTCGTGAGCACAGGGAATTACAATCAGTGATCCGGCAATGGCCGGATTTCATTTCGTTAAACTATTGAATGACGCCACTGCAAGCGGCCAATGACTACCAATGACAACGAATGACGTAATTTATCCCCTCTCCGTCATGTTCACGTATTCGCGTTCCGGCGTGACATTCTTATAGGCGGGACGAATAATGCGGCGCGACTGGTGATTGAGTTCTTCCAGGCGATGCGCACACCAGCCGGCCAGTCGTCCAATGGCGAAAATCGGGGTATAGAGCTCCGGTGGAATGCCGATGCAGGAGTACACAAAGCCCGAATAAAAATCGACATTGGCACAGACAATTTTCGACTTTTCCCGGCCTTTAAAATCGGCGAACACCTGCGGTGCGAATTCCTCTACCAGGTTATAGAGGTGAAATTCATCCGACCGATTTTTCTCAGCAGCCAGTTCGGCGGCTTTCGTCTTCATGATTCTTACCCGCGGATCGGAAAGAGTATAAACCGCATGTCCGATACCATAGATCTTACCGGTGCGATCT
>JAZDEI010000157.1:0-2338 GCA_043808945.1 Fidelibacterota bacterium
CGGATCGGCTCACAGATAGTCAAATTCCCATTTATCGTCTGACATGAAGCCAAAAAAGCAATCAGAAGAATCCTGAAAACTGGGTCAACGACCCGAAATTCAAAAAGCAGCAGGTAAAACCGGGCAAAACAGATACCACAAATTAGTAGAAGCATCCAGGTTTGGCATATATTAGGTTGCGTTTTGATCGTAAGCTCACGATGTCTACATTTAAACTTTACATTTTGAAAGAAATTTACACCAAACGACAGGAGGTATTAAATGTCAGGAAACTTATTAAAACATAACAGCAGACCGATAACGGCGCTTTTATTGATTGCACTATTGATGGGATGTTCGTCAAAGACTGAGCATTCGGCAATAATAAAAGAGGCTCTGGGCGTCATGAAAGCCAGTACCGCGCAGCTTGGCGAGCCCAAAATAGTCGAAGATTCACTGTTTTTCGGAACGACTAAGATGAACGGTAACTATGAGATCGTTGACTCATTGCAGGCTAAATACGGCTGCACAGCCACGTTCTTTGTGAAAAAAGGTAACGAATTCATCCGTATAAGTACCGATGTAATGCAGGAAGGTCATCGCGCCGTGGGCACTCAACTGGATCCCAATGGTCCTGTGATCGTGGCTATCCAAAAGGGCGAACCGTTCTATGGAGTCGTTGATATACTTGGCAGTAAATATGAAACCGGTTATGAGCCGATTAAAAACACTGATGGCGAAATCATCGGAGTTTATTATGTCGGCTACCAAATAAAATAATAGCGAGGTTGCGACCGACTGAAAGAGAGGTCTGATCAGATGGTCATGGCTCCCGTGTCAAGTGGCCCTCAGATTTTCTGGGGGTGTGCATTTTTGATTGCGAACAAGACTGATTTCGGATGTCAGACAATCAAGGATCGATATAAGATAATAGTTGACCTAAAAACTTCCCAATGGAAGAGGGAACGCAATGAGCATAAATGCAATGAAAAATGAATTGGTAATGTTCGTTTTAGGATTTGCTTTAATCATGGCAAATTGTTCTTCAATCGAGGGACCCTCAGACACCGATGGTGCGACGATTGATTTGAAAGATATTCATCAGGTTATCAGGGGGTTTGGCGGCGTCAATATGCCAGGGTGGATTAACGACATGACTCCCGATCAGGTGAATAAGGCTTTTGGTTCTGATTCCGGCCAGATCGGGATGACGATACTGCGCATCCGCGTACCTTATGATTCATCCAAGTTCAACCTGGAAGTTCCCACGGCTCAGTTGGCCAAATCACTTGGCGCGATAATCATTGCTTCGGCCTGGACACCGCCGGCTTGGATGAAAAGCAATAATAATATCGTTGGAGGAAGACTTAACGATACTTCTTATACTGCCTATGCCGCCCATCTGAAAGCCTTCGCCGATTACATGACTGATAATGGTGCGCCGTTGTATGCTATTTCGTTACAAAACGAACCGGACGTCAGGGTCAATTACGAATCGTGTGACTGGAATGCCTCCCAGATGCTCAAGTTCGTTAAGGAAAATGCACCGTCGATTGGCACCCGGATAATTGTACCCGAGTCGTATAATTTCAACCATACTATTTCCGACGCAATCCTTAACGATCCGGTTGCCTCCGCAAATGTGTCCATCATCGGCGGTCATATTTACGGAAGAGGTTGGACGGATTATCCGCTGGCAGAAAAAAAAGGCAAAGAAGTGTGGATGACAGAACATCTTGTCGTCGATACCGATTGGTTCGGCGCGATCGCAACCGCCATGGAGATTCATAATTGTATGGTAGCAAATATGAATACCTATCTTTGGTGGTACGTCAGGCGATTTTACGGACCGATTAACGATAACAGCGAGGTAACCAAACGAGGGTATGTCATGTCGCAATATGCCCGGTTTGTGCGTCCCGGTTCTGTCAGGATTGGAGCCCCTTTCAATCCTCAGCCAAATGTTTATCTGACCGCTTACAAGGACAATTCACGATTAGCAATTGTGGCCATCAATTATTTCGCACCGGCAGTCGAACAGACCTTTATTCTAAAACACGGGAATTTTACAGCCGTTTCACCATATGTGACGTCAGAAATTGAAAATTGCGTCCGTGGAGAGGATATCGCGGTAACCGGTGGTACTTTCACAGCCACCTTAGGAGCCGAAAGCGTGACGACATTCGTATCAAAATGAAATAGTATCAATCTTTCGGATTTAATGATTCGGCGCTTGCGGGAATTACATTTATAAGTAAATTTCGGATCGAAATATGAAAGCAGTTTTACTTACCGGGATCGGACGATTTGAAGTCAGAGAAGTGCGCGATCCGGAAATTATCCATGGCACAGACGTTCT
>JAZDEI010000158.1:0-4183 GCA_043808945.1 Fidelibacterota bacterium
TTTCTCGGTTGGGAAACGCCCGTCATGGCTGGAACGATGGAAAATATCAATCTGAAGCAAATCGAATCCGGTGCGGATACGACGATCTGGAAAATTCCGATCAATGCCCAGGAATATTTTTTAGTCGAAAACCGGTGTGCGCATGTCCGTCCCGGCGTCAGTCTGGACAGCATTCAGTACCGCATCTATGAAGAAAACGGCGAAAATGAATGGCCATCGGTTTTTCCGCTGATTAAAGATACTTTGAAAGCCGAGTTTTCGGCGGAAACTGGCGTGATGCTTTCGGTACCGCATTATGATTACGGTTTGCCCGGTTCCGGTTTGCTGATCTGGCACATTGACGAGTCCATTATCAATCCAAATCTGGCCGCTAATCGCGTCAATCTCGATCGCGATCACCGGGGAGTCGATCTGGAAGAGGGCGACGGAGCGCAGGACCTCGGCTATGATGCCGGTATTCTTGCCTCTGATGTTAATATCGGCTGGTATTTCGATCCGTGGTTTGCCGGTAACGATGGCTTTATGGCATTGAATCCGAATTATACTTTGGATGCCGAAAAACGGGTCGGCTTTACACCTTACACCAATCCGGCGTCTTACAGTAACGGTTATGCGTTTACCGGGATCAGTATAGATAGCATTGGTGCGGCCGGTGAAACGATGACTTTCCGAATCCGGCAGAGCGATGCGCTTGAAAATTTCCCGATTGACCTCGCAACAGAGCCGGAAGAGATATTGCCGATCGACCTGAATCCGGGTGATCAGTTGGAAGAAATCTTAGTAATTACCGACAGTCTGCGGGTTTATAATACAACCGGACGGCAAATATTGTCCGCGCCGCGCAACACCGTTAACGTATTTGATAAGGATAGCCTTTTAATTTTCGGGATCGATCCCGGCCTGCTATTGTCCGCCCGGCGGCTTGCCTCCGACGGCCTGGTTTCAGATGTCGATACGCTTGGTTTGAATGGACAGACGTTGATTGGTTCACAGTTACCGATCTCGGAAGGTCTGCTGTTTACGACGCAGAACAGTTCCGGACAAAACTATCTTAATTACTATCAGCCGGTGCTCCACAGAGTCGCGGTTTTAGCCGTGGATCAGGCAATCCAAAAGATCATCGGCGGCAGCAACAACACTTTTGGCGCGACTGACGACGGACAAATTATACGGATTCGTTTAAGTCCGCTCTCTGTGGAAACAGTAGCCGATTTGCCGGGTGCGGCTGGCGGAACGCTGGTGGCGGCTTTTATCAATCAGAATGAAACGCCGGACCTGATCCATTGCACCGATTCGCTATTGACACTTATCCAGGACATCGGAACCAGTCCAGAAGCGACATTGTCGCGGGAGCAGGAATTGAATGGTAATCTGGCATTCGCCGATATAGATGGCGATGGCAAGATAGAAATCATTGTTGCCAGTGACGATCAGATTTTCGCGTTCAATGAAGACTTGACGGTAGAAAATAATTTTCCAATCGCGGTACCTTTCATCCTGGGAAGCGATCAATTCGGCGCCGGATTGCTAACCGGCGATCTGGACGGCGATGGTCATAAGGATATAATCGTCAATACTTCAACCGCGCTTCTGGCGTTCAATTATAGAGGCGATCTGCTCGACGGATTTCCCAAAATTGCTAATCCACAAAGCATTAAATCGGGTATTCTTTTAAACACGACAAACGGCGCGGCCTATTTGGCTCTGACTCAGACGGATTTATCCGTACTTTCATATAACCGCCTGGCAGCCGTCCGCCTATCATCGAATTTCCATACTGCCGATGATTGGATTTGTTATGGTGGAAATGCGTCGCGGCAATTCTATTATAATGTCTTGTCGCACAGCAATATCACCCCGCTGGCGTCTATGCTCAACCAGGCAAAAACTTTTTGCTGGCCGAACCCCGCCAAGGACAATCGTACCAACATACGCTATTTTCCGAATCATACCTGCAATATTACGATCGATATTTACGATCTGGGCGGCGATCTGGTGGCCAATTTTAAAGATTCCGCGCCACTGGTCGGCGAGCCGAACGAGAAGGAATGGAACACCGCTGGAGTCGAAAGCGGAGTCTATTTTGCCGTGGTGAAAGCCAAATCCGGCAGTCGGAGCGATTCGAAAATCATCAAGATTCTGGTGGTAAAATAATGGCTGGTCGTATGCGAAACTGGGCAGGATTGACTATCCTGTTGAATCTGTTCTTTTTTTTTGACCAGGCCGGCGCCCAGTTCGGCAGTTACAATCACGCCGAATTGCGTTGGCTGACCTTTGAGACGACGCATTTCAAGGTGCATTATCATAAAGGCACGGAATGGACTGCGCAACGGACGGCCGAAGTCGCCGAATCCGTTTACGGGCCGGTGACCGAATTTTACCGGTTCCAACCCAGCGAAAAGACCGCTATAGTTATTAAAGATACCGATGACATTTCAAACGGTGGGGCTTATTATTACGACAATAAAATCGAAATCTGGGCGACACCGCTCGACTTTCCCATGCGCGGCAATCACGACTGGATCCGCGACGTGCTTACCCACGAATTCACCCACATCGTCTCACTGCAAAAGACCATGAAATTCGGTCGCTCGGTTCCGGCCTTTTATTTCCAGGTAATCGACAACGAGCCCGAAAAACGCGAGGACGTTATTTACGGCTATCCGCGTGTGATTTCGTCTTATCCGATTGCCGGAATGGTGATCCCGATGTGGCTGGCGGAAGGCATGGCGCAATATATGTTCCCGGGAACATCCAATGATTTCTGGGACACGCACCGCGATATGTTGCTGCGGGATCGGGTGCTTCACCGACATTTATTATCAATGACCGAAATGGGTTCGTTCGGCAAACGCGGCACCGGAAATGAATCGGTGTATAACCAGGGTTATGCTTTTACGCGCTATCTGGCAAAACGCTTTGGAACGGAAACGATTCCACAATTGTCGCAGGAATTGTCGAAACCGCTCCGGATTTCAGTCAATACCGCTCTTAAAAATGTCACCGGTATGGCGGGTGAAGAAATTTACCGGGAGTGGCAGGCAGATCTGGAACACGATTACAACCAACTGACTGGAATTATTCAGGCCAATGAAAAAACCGGCGAGACGATTCTGGCGGAAGGCATAATGCAATTGGCACCCGAATGGAGCGGTGATTCATTGCTCTACTATCTATCCAACAAAGGGCGCGATTATTATTCACAGACCGGCTTGTACGTTTACGATGTGCGGCGCAAGACGAGCCGCATGCTGATTCCCAGAATTTATTCACGGGTTGCGGTCGCTCCGGACGGGAAATTCGTCTATTTTTCCAAAGCCAGCAAACCGGACCGGCATGGTTCGGTCTTTTTCGATATTTATCGCTGGGACGTTAAAAAGCGCAAGGATAAACCGGTTACCAAAGGCGCGCGGGCTTACAATCCGGCAATTTCACCGGACGGCAAAACGTTGGTATTTGTGACCGGCCGGGACGGCACGAGCAACCTGGCGCTCATGGAAATCGAAACTAAAACGATCCGGCAAATCACAAGCTTTAAAAACGGAGTGGAAGTCTTTACCACCCATTGGTCGCCGGACGGACGAACAATCGCATTCGATTACCTGACCGGCCACGGACGCGAAATTGCGTTGATCGATGTGGCCACCGATTCGATGCGGATTTTTAATGATGCGGCCTATGACACGCGCAATCCCTATTTCAGCCCGGACGGCGCCTGGCTCTACTATTCATCCGATGAAACCGGCATTTACAATATTTACCGTCAATCACTGATTAGTGGCGAAAAACAATTGGTAACCAATGTAACCGGCGGGGCATTTATGCCGGCGGTGAATGGGCGCGGTGAGTTGACCTATGCCTTGCTGGATGACCGGTCTTTTAAAATCGCGGAGATCGCTCAGCCTGAAAAAATTGATCAGGCCGTGGCGGTCTACTCCGACTATGCCGAACATGTTCCGGCAGTGTCGAAAATAGATTCGCTGAGCCATCCGGCGCCGCAAAAATACCAGGATCAGTTCGCCCGCATGTTTTTTCTGCCGCGCATCATGATCGAATACGGCACGGTCAAGCCGGGCTTTTATTGTTATTCCACGGAAATCCTGAATCGCTTCAACATTTTTGGCGGCGCTTCCCTTAACCGGATTAAAGACCGCGACCTGTTCATGATCCTGGAATATCATCA
>JAZDEI010000159.1:0-24735 GCA_043808945.1 Fidelibacterota bacterium
ATATTTGCCCTATTTTTGTGGGTGAATATGGTTGAGTTTCCCATAGAATCCCAAAAATTGAGAGAAGATTGAGAACCCGATGATTACTGCTTTTGCCGGTGAAACCCATCACCCGCTCGATGAAAAAAATCGCTTGAGTATCCCAGCCAAATATCGTCGCTGGCTCGACGGAGAAGAGGCCGAATATACCTTTGTTGTCACAAAGGGTTCCGATCCATGTTTAGTCGCCTATCCGTCCACCGAATGGGATATTTTATCCGAGAAACTTTTAAAATTATCTTACTTTAAAAAGAAAAACCGGGCATTTATCCGGGCACTGGCTCGTAGTTCCAGCCGTTTAAAATGCGACGGGCAAGGTCGCATTCTGATTCCGCCGGCATTACTTGAATATGCTCAGATCAAGAAAGATGTTACAATAATCGGAGCCTTAAACCGGTTGGAATTCTGGGATCCGGGAACTCTCGAAAAACATGAAGAATCCTCTATTCCTCTCGATGATGAATATTTCGAGGACCTTGGTGATATACTTTAAGGTTTACAACAGGAACCGCATGGCATGACTACCCTCCATATTCCCGTTCTGGTTGAGCAAGCGATCCATTTTTTGGTCAATAAGCCAGCGGGAGTGTTTGTCGACTGTACGCTGGGTACGGGTGGGCATTTTCAGGAACTCTCTAAACATTTAGAATCAAATGCAAATCTGATCGGAATTGACGCTGATCCGGAAGCGGTCCAATATTGTATGGAAAATCTAATCATTCCCCAATCGCATCAGTTCGTATCAGCAAATTTCTCCGATCTGAAACGGGTTTGCTATCGGGCTGGTTTCCAGAAAGTTGACGGCATTTTAATGGACCTTGGTCTTTCGTCGTTTGCACTGGATAATCCCTCTCATGGTCTGACTTTCAGTCAGGACGGACCGCTGGATATGCGTTTTTCACCATCGATCAGGCAAACCGCGGCGGATTTTATCAACAGGGCGCCTTTAAAGGAATTGGTGAAAGTATTCAAGGAATATGGCGAAGAACGGCATAGTACAAGAATAGCCCGGGCAATTATAGATGAACGAACCAGAAACGAAATCCACACGACCGCCCAATTAGTCACGATAATCAAAGATTCGGTTCCGGGTGATTTCCTGATAAAAACACTGAGCCGCATATTTCAAGCTATCCGAATGCAGATTAATGATGAAGTTGCTGCTCTGCAGAAAGGTCTGGATGAAGCGGTTTCACTTCTGACCACCGGCGGGAGAATAGTGGTTATTTCTTATCATTCCATTGAAGATCGAATGGTCAAACAGTGTTTTAAAAATGAAGCCCGTGATTGCATCTGTCCGCCGCAATTTCCGATCTGCCAGTGCAATCACACCGCCCGGCTTAAAATTCTAACTACCCGACCGATATTACCGGATGTAGTAGAAACCAAACGAAATTCCCGGGCTCGGAGCGCCAAACTCCGGGCGGCCGAAAAATTAGCAGGATAAAATATGTCCAGATTAGTTCGCAAATCGCATCATAAGCACAAGAAAAGCCTGATCTGGGTTTCTGCATTTGTCGTGCTGGTCGGCTCGATGGTTTTCTATCTGTGGCTTTATAATCACACTAACGCCCTTTACAGAGAGATCGACCAGTTACGGCGCAAGGAAGCCAGTCTGATCGCCCGGAATCGCATCATTGTAGTCGAAATCGAAGGACTGAGCCGGGCCGACCGGATAAAAAATATCGCTTCAACCGAAATCGAGATGGTAACGCCGGCGCCGGAGACACTTGCCGTCGTAATAGATTCAAATGTACTGGCAAACAAATAATGGCTAACGCGTTCAAATCTATCCGGACTAAGACAGTTATAATCAGCAGTCTGCTGATTATTGCCTGGTGTGTCCTGATCGGACGCCTGTTCTTCATTCAGGTACTGAACTCAAACAAATATCAGGCCGCATGCAATAATCAGGCTAATCAGCGAAAAGAGGTTCTACCGCTTAGAGGCATGCTATTCGATCGCAATGGCAAAGCCCTGACGGCCGATTTAATCAGTTTTTCAATCGCGGCGCATCCGTACTTGATTCGGGATAAAATTGGAATGGCGCGCAGTCTGGGCGTCGATCTTGGCGAAAATCATGAGAAATATGCAAAATTGCTCGAATCCGATAAAACATTCATTTGGCTCGAGCGGGATGTGGCTCAGGAGCGCTTTCCGAATTATGAACAATACGAGAAAAAGCCCGGATTGGTTATCGAAAAACAAGTCAAACGCTATTATCCGCTTGGCGAAATAACCGGCCAGTTACTCGGTTTTACCAATATCGACAATCGCGGAGTCTGCGGTCTGGAAAGCGGTTTTGAAGGCTTGCTCGGCGGAACGCCCGGCTGGATTACAGTTCAGAAAGACGGTTGGGGACGGCTTCATCAGCGTCCGGATTTACCGTCACAAAAAAGTATCGACGGCAATGACATCGTTTTGACGATTGATCAGGAATATCAGACCATTTTATACGAAGAAATCCTTAAGGCTTACACCGAAACCAATGCCGAAAAAGCCCTGGGAGTCATTATCGATCCTAAAGACGGAAGTATTCTGGCAATGGCAAATGTTCCGCCGTTTAACTCGAACAATCCTTCCGACTATCCCATTTCCGCCCAACGCAATGCCGTCGTATCAGATATTTTCGAACCGGGTTCGATTTTCAAAGTCGTGACCGCCACGGCCGCTCTTGAAAATAAAATTCTGCAACCAAGTCGAAAAATCGACTGCAATCCCGGTTACATTCAGGTCGGCAATCGGATTATCCGCGACCATGAAAAGTACAACGTTTTAACGTTCGCAGAAGTAATAAAAAACAGCAGTAATGTCGGGACGATCAAGGTGGCGCAAATGACCGGCAAAGACTGCATCTTTAATTATGTCCGCAAATTCGGCTTTGGCGCAAAGACCGACGTCCAATTTCCCGGAGAAGAGAATGGTATCCTGCATCCATTCAAAAAATGGACAGACCTGGTTTTAGCACAGGCCGCGATCGGTCAGGGCATCAGTATAACCGCTCTGCAGGTCGGAATGGCCTATTCAGCCATCGCCAACGGCGGTCTGCTTCTCAAACCGCAAATCGTTAAAACGATCAAAACCAAAACCGGAATCGAAATATTTAATGCCCAGCCGATCTATATTCGCCGGGTTGCCAGTCCGGAAACGATGGCGCAAATTCGCGAACTGCTGCGCCTGACGGTCAGTAGCGGCACCGGCATGAGAGCCGATATTAATGGTCTGGCGATCGCCGGAAAAACCGGTACCGCTCAAAAAGTCGTCGGTAAAACTTACAGCCAGACGGCCTACATGGCTTCTTTCGTAGGCTTTTTCCCGGCGAATAATCCCAAATTACTCTGCGTAGTCGTTATCGATAATCCGCGTGGCAGGCACACCGGTGGAGCCGTCTCCGCTCCGGTCGTCCGCGAAGTATTCAAACGCATTGTCAATCAGTCCGACGATTTATTCTTTGACGAACAAGCCCCATTACCAACCCCACCGGCCAATTTTACTTATGGAACTCAACCGGCAGTCGCCACAATATCTCAACCGGCCAATGTCGAGGAAGCCGTTTACAGACCGATGCTTTCGACCGTAGTTTATACCAACAAAATGCCGAACCTTTGCGGTAAAACTCTGAGACAGGCAATGGGCATTCTGCACGGTCTCGGAATTGACGATATCAGCATCGAAGGCGCCGGAGTGGTTGTGTCTCAGAAACCGGCCGCCAATTCTCCACTGAACCCCAACGATCATTGTATATTAAACCTCCAACCAATCCGGACGCCACTTGAATAACTCTCTGGTTGCTATACTAAATGGAATTGATTACCGTGCGATGGGAAACCTGCCGCAGACGGTTTCGGCTCTGAGTCTCAACTCGCAGGAAATACCGCCGGCAGCTTTATTCTTTGCCATACGCGGCGTCAAGGACGATGGTCATAAGTACGTGCAAACCGCCTTGCAGAACGGAGCGGCAGCCGTTGTCGTCGAAGAATCTGTCGCTCCCGATTCGATTCCGCAGATTATTGTACCGGATACAAAAATCGCGCTCTCCAAAGCCGCGGCGAATTTCTATGAAAATCCGACCGATCGCATGCGGGTCATCGGCGTGACAGGCACAAACGGAAAAACCACAACAGTCTTCTTGTTGAACGAATTTTTCAAAGCAGCCGGCCTCCGGAGAGGCACAATCGGCACACTCGGTTATTCGATCGGTGATCAACGATATGCCTCGAATCTGACTACACCGGACAGTATTCGGCTCCACCAAATTTTCCGCATGATGGCCGACGACGGAGTGACTGTAGCCGCGATGGAAGTCTCCTCTCATTCACTGGCTTTACATCGCGTGGACGACGTCAGTTTTCATGCCGGGATTTTTACCAATATCTCGCAGGATCATCTCGATTTTCACGAAACGATCGACGCCTACGCCATCGCCAAGACCAAACTTTTCAGCATCACGAATGTCGATGGATTCGTCGTCAATAATCTGGACGACGATTATACCGGCCTGTTTGGGCAGGCCGCCCGCGCCCGTCAGGTCACTTACGCTCTTCAGCACAAAGCGGATTTCAGATGGGCGCCGGGAGTTACTTTTTCGAACGGAATTTCCGGTGAAATCATAACGCCTTCCGGCAATATTCCGGTCAGGTGTCGCTTATCCGGTGAATTTAATCTGAAAAATATCCTCGCCGCTACGGCAGTCGCCATCAATCTGGAAATTGACAGCAAAGTGATTACATCCGCCCTTTCAAAAATACATTCCGTACCCGGTCGCTTACAGGAAATATTTCATGCCGGCGCACCGCGTGTTTTTATCGATTACGCCCATACACCTGACGCAATCATCAATGTCCTGCAAACCTTGCGCACCATGTTGCCGAAAAACGGCCGACTGATCGTGATCTTTGGATGTGGCGGCAATCGCGATCGCAACAAACGGCCCAAAATGGCGCACGCTGTCGAGACCTATGCCGATCTGGCAGTCGTCACGACTGACAATCCGCGTTTTGAAGAACCGGAAGACATCATTGCCGATGCAGTCAAAGGCTTTTCCGGTAATTATCAATTTAAGGCGATCACCGACCGGAAAGAGGCCGTCATGACAACTTTAAAAACCGGTCATGAAGGCGACATCATCGCCATTCTCGGCAAAGGCCACGAGACTTATCAGGAAATCCGGGGCATTCGGTATCCGTTTTACGACGGAGAAATCGTTGAACACTATTTCGGTGGACAAAATGCTTAAGGCAGATTTCATCCGGAAAACCGGACTCGGTCGGCTGGTCAATTTCGACGGTGTCATCACCGGTGCGGAAATCGATAGCCGTAAACTTCAGCCCGGCGCAGCTTTTTTTGCCCTGAAAAGTGAGCAATCCGATGGACATGTCTATGTTCAGGACGCCCTGAAAAAAGGTGCGGTACTATGCGTTGTCTCCTCCGCCTGGGCGAATCTGAATCCAATCTCCGCCCCGCTCTGGATCGTAGACAATCCCGAAACCGCACTGCAAAAATTAGCCGAACAATGGCGTCTCTCCTTTTCGATTCCCATGCTGGCGATCACCGGCACAAACGGCAAGACCACCACGCGTTCGATGTGTGCCGCTGTCCTGCAATCTCGTTATAATTTGCATACCACTACCGGCAACCTGAATAATCAACTCGGTTTGCCGATGACTCTCATTAATCTGAATTCCACGCACAATTTCAGTCTGCTGGAAATGGGTACCAACCATTTCGGTGAGATCGAGTTTTTGTGCCGGATTGCCCATCCAAACGCCGGATTGATTACGAATGTCGGCTGGGGGCATACCGAATATTTTGGTGATATAAATGGTGTCGCCCGTGCTAAATCCGAATTGTTCGCCGCACTGCCTCATGACGGTATCGCTTTCGTCAATGGCGACGATCCGCTGATCGCCGGGATGACACTTCCATGCCGCAAAATTACCTATGGCTTCGATTGCACCGGAGCCGATTTCCGCGGAAAAATAGTCAACTTTTCCGAAAGCGGTTGCGCTCAACTGCAAATCAATTCCAAAATCGACATCCGCCTGGCATTACCCGGTAAAGTGGCGGCTATGAATGCCTTAGCCGCCGCCGCAATCGGTCTTTATTATAAAGTTGACGAGCAGGCGGTTGTTTCGGCACTCGAGCAATTTCAGCCGGTCAACCAGCGCTTTGTCATTTCACGCATCGGCCCGTACCAGGTTATTAACGACGCTTATAATGCCAATCCCAATTCGACGATGGCGGCGATCGAGACTTTTCGGTTAATGAAAGTTACCGGACGGCGGATTTTCGTCATGGGCGACATGCTTGAACTGGGGCAATTTGCGGCCAATGGTCACGCCGCAGTTGGTCAGGCCGTCGCTTCTGCCGGTATCGATCGTTTTTACGGAGTCGGCCACCTGACTGATAATGCTACGACCGCCGCAGCCAAGGCAGGACTGAAAGATGTATTTCACTTCGAGTCCAAGCCGGAACTACTGGCCGCACTGAAAGCGGATTTGAAAACAGGAGACATCGTTCTCGTTAAAGGTTCACGCGGCAGTCGTATGGAAGAAATCATTGAAGGATTGAAAGGCTGAAATGTTTTATCATCTATTATATCCACTGAAGAAATATTTTTCCGGATTCAACCTGTTTCAGTACATCACTTTCCGGGCGGTCATGGCGGCTATCACGGCTCTGCTGATCAGTTTTATCATCGGGCCGTACATTCTGAAAATGCTGAAAAAATACCAGATCGGGGAATTGATCCGCGACGATGGCCCTCAGACGCATTTGTCCAAAAAAGGCACACCGACTATGGGCGGCATTATCATCCTTTTTTCGGTGATCGCACCGGTTTTATTGTGGGCTAACTTAAACAACACATACATCAACTTAATTTTACTCAGCACGGTCTGGATGGGAATATTCGGTTTTCTGGATGATTATCTGAAGGTCGTAAAAAAAATGAAAAAGGGATTGATCGCCCGTTACAAACTTCTGGGACAGATCGGACTCGGAACTTTAGTCGGCTGTTATCTTTTTTTCTCACCGGAATTCGCCAATATTAATTCGGTCACTTCAGTACCGTTCCTGAAAAGTACGGTTCTAAACCTGGGCTGGTTATACATACCGTTTGTCATCGTTTTTATTACCGGTATCTCCAACGCGGTCAATCTGACTGACGGGTTGGACGGTCTGGCAGCCGGTTTGATGGGCATCGTTGCCCTGGCTTTTGCAGTAATCGCATACATTACCGGCCGCGTCGATTTCAGTAGTTACCTGAACACGATCTACCTGCCAGGTTCCGGAGAACTGACGATCTATTGCATGGCATTTGCCGGTGCGAGCCTGGGTTTTCTGTGGTTCAATGCCAAACCGGCACAGGTTTTCATGGGTGACACCGGTTCGCTTTCAATGGGCAGTGCCATCGCCACGCTAGCTGTTTTATTAAAAAAAGAAATATTATTCATAATTCTCGGAGCTCTCTTTATTGCGGAAGCAATCACGGTCATGCTGCAGGTTGGCTATTTTAAGTGGACCAAAAAGCGTACCGGTACCGGACAGCGTTTATTCCGAATGGCGCCGCTTCACCATCATTTTGAAATGATGGGCTTATCCGAGAGTAAAATTGTCATCCGGTTCTGGATTATCGGAATATTATTGGCATTATTCAGTCTCAGTACATTTAAAATCTTATGATCGATCTTAAAACCAAACCAGTCAGTCTGGCGGATCTGAAAGTCGCCGTGTTAGGCGCGAAACGCAGTGGCATCGCCGCGGCGTTCCTCGCTGCCCGCAAAGGCGCCGCAGTCCTGCTATCCGATGCCGGAAATGTTGAAATCGCCGAAGATCAACGCCAGGAATTGCATAAAAATAACATCCTTCTCGAAACCGACGGTCACAGCGCCAAAGTGCTGGAGTCCGACCTGGTCGTCCTCAGCCCGGGAATACCTAACGACGCTCCGATCGTTCGCGAAATCGAAAAACTCGGCATTCCGATTGTGGCCGAAGTGGAAATGGCCTACTGGTTTTGCCAGACAAATAATATCATCGCAGTAACCGGTTCGAACGGCAAAACGACGACTACTACCCTGCTCGCTGAAATATTCAAAGGCACGCAATATGAACCGTATTGCGGCGGTAACATCGGGGTGGCATTCAGCAAATTGATCGTCGACGCGGAGGCATCCGCTCACCCACAGAAGGTTTTCATCCTGGAACTGAGCAGTTTCCAGCTTGAAAAGATCGTCCATTTTCGCCCACGCATCGCGATTGTCTTGAACATTACCCCCGATCACATGGATCGCTACGAACACAGCATGGCGCTTTATCTGGCGGCCAAACTGCGCGTGACGATGAATCAAACCAAAGACGATTTTTACATATATAATGACGATGACCGGCTATTGAACGAAAACCTGCCCGGCAATACCCAGCTGGTCCCGGCCGGGCTACATTCCGCTTCGCAGAAAATGATCACCTCTGATAAAAACGCCATTTTTTTAAACGGAAAGACACAGATCATTGAGCACGCCCGTCTGGCCTTGCTCGGCGAGCACAATCTTTACAATATCAGTGCGGCGCTGACCGCTGCCGTACTCAGTGATGTCGCGGTTTCTCATCTGCAAACCGTACTGGCCGGTTTTAAAAGCATCGAACACCGACTTGAATATATCAAAACTATTGATAACGTCGACTATTATAACGATTCCAAGGCGACTAACGTCGATTCGGTCAATTACGCCCTGAAGAGTTTCCAGCGCCCGGTGATCGTTATTCTGGGCGGCAAAGATAAAGACTCCGACTTCACACTATTGATTCCGCAAATCCGCGAGCACGTCAAAGCAGTCGTATTAGTCGGAAAAGCCGCTGATAAAATCAGACAGTCGCTATCCGGGATTGTCGCTATGCACGACGCCGGGTATTCAATGCCGGACGCCGTCAACATCGCGCGAAACATAGCCAGACCGGGCGATGTTGTTCTGCTTTCGCCGGCTTGCGCCAGCTTTGACATGTTTAACGATTATGAACATCGCGGACGGGTTTTCAAGGAAATCGTACAGGCTCTGAAATAAGGTTAATGACGATGAACGTAGCCTTTAAGAAAAATAAAATCGACCAGAAATTTCTGGTAGCTTTTTTCATCCTGATCGGATTCGGAATTGTTTTGCAGTACAGCGCCAGTTCATCGCTCGGTCAGGCCCGCTTTGATGATTCGACTTTTTATGTTCGAGGACAGCTGATCCGCATAGTTATGGGACTGTTCATCGGCACGTTTTTCGCCTTCTGCAACTATCAATATCTTAAAAAATGGGCATTCTGGATCGCCATTGCCGGGATTATTTCGCTGATCGCGACCTTGGTTTATCACCAGTTTCACCCGAATCAAGCGACTGCCCGCTGGTTCCCGATTGGCGGTTTTAATTTTCAGCCGTCGGAGTTTGCCAAATTAGCCCTGATTATCTACCTATCGTCTTTTTTGGAACGTCACCAAAAACATCTCGGCGAATTTAAAAAGGGCTTTATTCCACCGACCGTTATGATCGTCATCATGGTTGCATTAATCATTGTCGAGCCGAACTACAGTACCGGCGCCGTTTTCACATTTTTCGGCCTGTTAGTGCTTTTCACTGGCGGTATAAAGTTACTGCATTTTTCACCTTTTATTGGCGTATTTGCAGTTGCATCCGTGTTCACCATTCTTCATTCGCCTTATAAGCTCCGGCGCGTTCTGACTTTTCTGGAACCGGAAAAGGATTTGCAGGGCGCCGGATACCAGATTCATCAATCGATCATTACGCTCGGCAATGGCGGCTTTTTCGGGCGCGGGCTGGGCGGTAGTATCGAGAAGAACCTGTTTCTGCCGGATCCGCATACCGATTTCATCTTCTCGGTAGTGGGCGAAGAATTCGGTTTCATCGGTGCGGTGTTGTTATTGTCGCTTTACCTGTACATTTTCCTGCGCGGGATCAATATTGCTCTGCGGGCGCCGGATATTTTTGGCAATTTATTGGGCGTCGGCCTGACGAGCTGTTTATTTATCTATGTGATAGTCAATGTCGGAGTCACCTGCGGTCTTCTGCCGGTGACCGGATTACCATTGCCCTTTATCAGCTACGGTGGTTCGTCGATGTTATTCAATTTTGCCTGCGTCGGAATTATCCTGAACATTTCGCGTTACGCGATCCCGAAAGAAAAAACTTTTTCCCTGGTGACTTTCAATGAGTAAAAAAGCAGAGTCCAAACGCCTGAAAGTACTGATTACCGGTGGTGGAACCGGCGGTCACCTTTTTCCGGCGATTGCATTGGTTGAAGAATTGCTGAGCCGTCCGACACTGGTCGACGAAGCTGATATTTTGTTCATCGGAACCCGGCGCGGATTGGAATCACGGGTCGTTCCCAATATGGGATACAATTTTCGCAAGATCTGGATTCGCGGCTGGCAACGCGGCTGGACACTGCGTGACATTTTCATCAATCTTCTGTTTCCGGCCAGGTTGATCGTCAGTTTGATCCAATCATATTTCATCATCAGGAATTTCGATCCGGATATAGCCATCGGTACCGGAGGTTATACGGCCGGGCCGCCTCTGCGGATCGCAGCCATGCTGAAAATTCCAATCTTCCTGCATGAACAGAACGTCTTCCCGGGTGCCACGACGAAAATGCTGGCCGATCGCGCCAGACGGGTATACACTTCTTTCGAAGAATCGAAAACCTACCTGGAAAATGCGACTTATTTCGGCACCCCGTTACGACGATCACTGCAAAAAGTTGCACACGATCAGGCGCTCTATTTCTTTGAGTTGGAATCCGGCCGCAAGACCGTTCTGATTTTCGGTGGCAGTCAGGGTTCGCAAGCCATTAATAATTACTGGGCTGAGAATATTTACAAAGTCCTGGAAAATACCGACTGCCAGTTTATCTGGCAAACCGGTCAACGGGACTACGAATTGCTGGATAATATTTTCAGTAATAATCCCTGGATTCACCTGACGCCTTTCATTCACGAGATGGGTATCGCCTATTGCGCCGCCGATGTGGTTATCAGCCGGGCCGGAGCGCTGTCGCTGGCCGAACTCTGTTTGTATGGAAAGCCTTCGATTCTTATCCCACTGCCGACCGCAGCCGGTAATCACCAGGAGGCGAATGCCCGTAATCTCGCCCAAAATGGCGCATCGATTATGGTGCTCCAGAAAGAATTAACGACCAATCGCCTTACTCAGGAATTAATCGACTTGTTGAAAGACGAAGTGCGCATGCAGGTAATGGCCGATAAAGCGTTCGCATTGGCAAGACCCGACTCGGCGCGATTAATCGTTGATGATATTATCAATTTTGTTGAGGAAAATGTCTTCTGATCTGAAAAAATATCACTTCGTCGGAATCGGCGGCATCGGTATGTGCGGTCTGGCCGAATACCTTCTGCATTGCGGTCATTCCGTGACCGGTTCCGATCTGAATCCATCGGAAAATACCGATCGGCTTGAAAAGCTCGGCGCTGTAATTAAATTCGGACACCGTCGCGAAAATGTCGGTGATTGTGATATCCTGGTCTACTCTTCGGCTGTCAGGCCGGAAAATCCAGAGAGAACCATCGCAGTTGAACGCGGCATTCCGACCATTCGCCGCGCGGAAATGCTTGGCCAGATTTTCGCATTGAAACCGGTCCGGATCGCGATCAGCGGGACCCATGGCAAAACGACCACGACATCCATGATCGGTCAGGTCATGACCACTGCCGGAATGGATCCACTCATTATCGGTGGTGGTGTCCTGAAGACCAGCGGCAGTCCGGTGCGAATCGGCGACGGTGACATCGTGATTGCAGAGGCGGACGAGTTCGATAAAAGTTTCCTGCAACTCTCACCGACGCACGCAATAATTACCACGATCGAAGACGAGCATCTGGACTGTTATGGTAATTTAGAAAACATCCTTTCCGCTTTTTATCAATTTACTGCCAAAGTACCGGACAGCGGCCGGGTGGTTGCCTGCTCGGATGAAAAAGAAATCCCCGGGTTCCTGCGTGGACTTGACCGACCGTTTGTCACCTACGGTCTGAATGCTGAAAGTGATTTCCAGGCTCGCGATGTACGTTTAGATGGTAATGGCTCGACTTTTGACGCTTTCCATAATGATCGACTACTTGGTACAATAAAACTTAGTGTGCCCGGCTTGCATAACGTTAAAAATGCAATGGCGACAGTAGCGACCGCCACGCTTCTGGAAGTTCCCTTTGCCGTGATCAGGGACGGTTTATCTGAATTTCGCGGCGTTAAAAGACGCTTTGAGATTATCAAGGCAACCAACGAGCTGATGCTGGTCGACGATTATGCTCATCATCCAACCGAAATCGAGGCCACGCTCAATGCGGCCCGTAAAGGTTGGCAGAGAAGAATCGTGGCCGTCTTTCAGCCGCATTTATATTCGCGCACGTTACACTTTTACAAGGCCTTCGCCCGTGTTCTGCAGATTGCCGATGTCATCATCTTGCTGGAAATTTATGCGGCCCGCGAAGCTCCCTTAGATGGCGTGACCGGACAGATGATCTTCGATGAAATTCGCAAAACCAGACAGTCGGACGTCTTTTTTGCCGGTAATAAAGAAAATGCTTTGGCTTTAATAAAAGATATTAAAAAAACCGGCGACATGATTATCACGCTCGGGGCTGGAGACGTGAATAAAGTTCTGAATGGATTGATGACTTGAAACGAAAATTAGAATAATGACTAAGGTTAAAATTAGAACAAACGAATTACAGGGTTCCCGCAGATTTGGGGGGCAAATAATAACGCCGGCTCTTCAAGATCGAAATTTTACCACGATCGGTTATCCCTCGATAAAAGATTTCGATATGAAGAAAATAGCAACGCCTGGCAAATTTGCTGATAATCCCGGGAACCCTGAATCTTTCCGGAAGACCTGAAAAAAATAATCAATAAATCGACAATAAGATGACAAACGAAAACGAAAAACAAGATAATTTAAAGACACAAGACGGCAAACCGGGACGCCTGAAACGCCTGGTCATTTGGTCTTTAGGCATCCTGTTGTTTGCCGGATTTGCCGCGGTAGTGCGTTTCAGTGTTAACTGGTGCGAGTATACTAATTTCCTGAGTCTCGACCGGGTCGAGATCAGCGGTACATCGATTCTATCGGCGCAGGATATAAAATCGATAGCCAAAATCAAAACCGGCATCAGCCTGCTCGATATCGACCTGCATCAGATACAGGTTCGGCTCGAAAAAGAACCTTACGTTCAGGCCGCGATCGTCAGCCGCGATTTTCCCAATTGTCTGAAAATTATGATCAAGGAGCGCATTCCGGTCTGTTATCTGAACTCCGGCACACTCTGGCTGATCGACCAGAACGGTATCATTCTGCCATTGCCGAAAGAGAGACTGAAAACCAATTTGCCGGTCATCACCGGTTTCGAGAATGATTCTGCGCGATGCCGGGCAGGTCTGCCAGCCCCGAATCGCGACATGTTTACGGCCCTGAACCTGATCAAGACGGCCGCCCTGAAAACCAGCTCTCTTTATGCGGAAATATCTGAAATCTATGCCTGGAATCATGGCGAATTCATTATTTACACGGTCAATGGCGGAACGCCGATCTATCTCGGTCGCGGCGATCTGACCAAGCAACTTTACATTCTGGCGACCTTTCAATCGATTATTCGGTCAAAACGCAATTTTGCCGATTATCAGTATTTGGATCTGCGCTGGGATAAACAAATCATAGCGAAAGAACGCAATTCATAAATGAAAATGATCAAACTTAAAAATCAAGTTGTCACCGGACTCGACATCGGCTCTTCCAAAATCTGTGCGGTAATTGCCGAAGTCGATCCCGAGTCACAGGAACCCATCGTTAAAGGTTACGGGGTCGTACCATCAAAAGGCATTAAAAAAGGTCTGGTCGTTGACATCGAGAATGCGACCGGGGCGATCTTCAATGCAATCAGCGAAGCCGAAAAAATGGCCGGTACTTCGGTCGACAGTTGTGTGGTCAGCATCTCCGGCGATCATATCCGCAGTATGAACACACGCGGTCAGGTGGCGATTTCGCGCGATTCTCGTACCGGATTGGGTGAAGCCCGGGAAATCGAAAATGAAGACATCGAAAAAGTCATCGAGCACACAAAAGCCGTTCCTTTCCCGATCGATAGGCAGATATTGCACGTTCTTCCTCAGGAATTCATCATAGACGATCAGGCCGGTGTCAAGAATCCGCTTAATCTGAGCGGCCGGCGTATCGAAGCCAAAGTTCACCTGACCACTTACAACACGACCGCGGTTGCCAACCTGAGCAAATGTATCAAGAACGCCGATCTGGAGATCGATGGTTTTGTGCTGAGTTCGATAGCGGCCGCCTCTGCCTGCCTCGAAGACAGTGAAAAAACGATGGGCAGTGTTCTGCTTGACATTGGAAGCGGTACGATTGACGTGATCGTCTATTATGACGACGGTGTGCATCATACCGGTGTAATTAATCTGGGAGCCGGCAGTGTCACGAATGACATTGCCTACATGCTTCGCGTTCCGCTCGAGCGGGCTGAGGCAATCAAACGCGATCACGGCTTTGCCAAAGTCTCTTTGACAGACAAAGAAGCGTTTTTTAAATTGGACGGATTGGGTGGTCGTTCAATCCGGGAAATTTCTCTTTTTAATCTGGCGGAATGGATCGAACCGCGCATGGAAGAAATCCTGCGTGAGTCATATCTCGAAGCTAAAAAAGCCGATATTTCACTCACCAATACTTTGTCGATCGTGTTGACCGGCGGCGGCGCATTGTTAAAAGGTACCGACGAACTGGCGGAAACGATCTTCAATACACCAGCCAAAGTAGTCGCGCCGAAAGGTTTTCAGGGTTACGTCACGGAGTTGAGCAATCCGGCTTATTCCGTCGCAATCGGTTTAATAAAATATGCAATCGCCGAACAACATAACGGTTCGGCCTTTAATAAAACTACCAGCGGTCCTCTGCGTAAGATCAGGAGCTGGGTAAAACATGTCACAGAAAATGTTATGTAAGGATTTAACAACGGGGAGGTATGATGTTATTTGAATTTGATGATGTAGCCAATCAGCAAGCCAGAATGAAAGTTGTAGGCGTCGGTGGCGGCGGCGGCAATGCCATTACCCGCATGATCGAATATGGTCTGACCGGAGTCGATTTTATCGGCCTGAATACGGATGTCCAGGCCTTAGAAAGATGTCTGGCACCGACTAAATATCAGATCGGTCGCGCCTTAACGCGCGGTCTGGGAGCCGGCGCAATTGCGGATGTCGGCCGTCAGGCAGTCGAAGCCGATCGTCAGTCTGTAGCCGCTATGCTTGATAATACCGATATGGTTTTCGTAACGGCCGGAATGGGCGGCGGAACCGGTACAGGCGCCGCACCGGTAGTTGCCCAGATCGCCCGCGAGCAGGGTTCACTGACAGTCGCAATCGTGACCAAGCCTTTTCATTTTGAAGGACCCAAAAGAATGGCACGCGCCGAGCAGGGCATTGCGGAATTAAAGAAATGCGTCGATACGTTGATCGTCATTCCGAATCAGAAATTGCTTGGAATTGTCGAACGTAAAACATCCATGATGGACGCTTTTAAAACCGCCGACAGTATTCTTTATCAGGCGACCCGTGGAATCTCCGACCTGATCAACCAGCAAGGCGTTATAAATTTGGACTTCGCCGACGTGAAAACCATTATGAAAAACATGGGCGAAGCAATTATGGGCACCGGCCTGGCCACTGGTGAAGAACGCGCCGTTATGGCCGCCCAGCAAGCCATTTCCAGCCCTCTGCTTGATGAAATGAATATTAAAGGCGCCAAAGGTCTGCTGATCAACATTACCGGCGGTCCGGATATGAATCTGCACGAAGTTGACGAGGCTTGCCAGATAATTACAGAAGAAGCCGGTAAAGATGCTGAAATTATCTTCGGCGCAATTATCGACCCAAATTTCACCGATGAAATCATGATTACCGTGATCGCCACCGGCTTTGGCGAAGCTCCCTGCGCCATCTTCCAACTACCAAAAAGCGAAACCTTCTCCTTCCCCATTAAAAATACGACTGAGAAAGCCGAGACCAATAGCTGGGACTCGCCCAATGAAAATCAACCGATCGCCAATCTTTTCAACGATGATTTGACTAAGGATAATCCCGAATCGGCAGAACCGGAACTGGCGGAATGTGATGCCCCGAAGATCAACCGTGTTTCCGACATCCCGGCCTTCCTGCGGAAAAAAGTGCGATAGAGTTCCTCTCTCTTCTTAATAAAAACGAAAAGCCCCTGAAATTCAGGGGCTTTTCAATTTTAATCCACGCAGTATTTTCAGACTGGTTTCTGAATCGTCCCGCTCTTAAGACATGACAGACAAACTTTTATAGTTTTAATGGAACCAGTGCTATCGACCGATCTGACTTTCCGTAGATTGGGTTCCCATCTCCGCCGGGTTTTATTATTTGCATGGCTGACCGCGTTACCATAGAGCGGTTTTTTTCCGCATAGATCGCATATTTTTGACATTTTATTACTCCTTAAAAAAGCGGGTGAAATTTGTCGAATAATATCGGAAATGTCAAACTATTTCTTACGTTACTGCACTAAATTGACCCATATCGGACTACTCCAGGCCATTTCGCCGTCTTCCTGCAGAATCCGCAGATAATAAAAATGTTGACCATTAACGAGTCCGTCATCAGTAAAAGTCCGGTTGACACCGAGGCCGAAATTCGTATCCTTACCCAGTATCAGGATCGGCTCTCCATCGCGTATAAGAGTAACCGAATGTAGCGGAGCGCTGCCTTTGATTTTAAACACGATTTCCGGTTTTATGGTAGAGGTCAGATCGGAACCCATCCACTCGCCGTTTATCCGGAAGTCAATATAAATCCGACTGCCGCTCGTGGAGTAAACCCGCCGGTTACGGAGTGCCTCCATGATTGCCGGTAATGTGTTTTCACGAGCAATCACAACGGTCAGCCCTGAGTTGAACTCCGATTCTTTATAACCGACACCATGGTGCCACTTCAGACCATGGCCGTCCGATCCGCCGACCAGACCAAACTTCAAACCCTGTTTTAAACCGTCCTGTATGAAATAACCGGGCTGACCTCCCCGATGCATGATTGGTTCGTTGCCCATATATTCAAAAACACCGTGGGTCGAGACGATTTCGGCCACCGGTTGAAGTCCGGAGTCGAAACTCGCCCAATCCGTTCCGGTCCAGCCGATATGATGGGGTACGGCGATTGCCCCGAACGGTTTCAGTAATTTGAACAAATCCGTTGACGTATGCGCCTCGAAATTGCAACTGAAAACCGGCGCATCGAACGACGAGAAATAAATATTTTTATGACCAAAGCCGCCGGGTAACCGGGCAGTCGTCCATTCATAAGCCGGAATGGCCGTGAACTCACCTGGCCGGGTTACCTGCTGGCAAATTATTTTGATCCACTCCCATTCGGAAGGCAGAAGAAAATTCCCGGTAAACCATTCATGGTCAGTAAGCGCCGCAAAATCCTCATGGAAAACAGCGGCCGAACGGGTAAAACATTCATCGACTGTCCCCATTCCGTCTGAAAGCGCTGAATGTTGGTGAATATCGCCGAAATAAAAATGATAATCCTCCGGCAATAATGGCGCAAGTTTATCGGTTTTTTCTGAAACCGGCTCGAAGCGTGCCTCATTTTTCCGAACCGGATATTCTGAAACAGCCTGCCAGTCATTCTCATAAGTCAGATTGGAGTTCCCCGGATCGAACCAATTAAGGTAAATATACTTCAGGTCGCGTCGAACCGAGTAGATTTTTCCATCGGTGCCTGCGATCGCCCGGATATTCACTCCACGACCGCCCCAGCCGGCAATGTCAAAGTGATAAAGCGGGCTTTTCCGGCCTTTCCAGAGGCATTGTACATAAAAATCCTGAGAAGCTCTACTAAAAAGCCAGAGGCGATCGGCGTGGTCATAAACCATTGTCGGAAATTCCAATCCCTGGTCCTCCCCTGTTTTTTGACGATCTTCAGGTTCTTCGATGATAATAAATTGACCCGGTTTACCTTGTTTGAATTGTCTCAATAGGAGCCAGTGATTGTAGTCAGGCAGACCGTCAGGCTTTAACTTCGTTTGCCAGGCAACTGAAAGATTGCCTTTATGATCGCTTGCCACCGACGGCGCAAAATTACAACTTTCCGGGGAGCTGACAGAAATTTCTCCCGACCAACCCTGTTTTGTCAGGCAATTCATCATTACCCGATAACCGTCGTCAATCTGTCTGTCCCAGACTACCGTTAAATCCATCGTCCCGGAAGAGACGACCGCCGGCCTTAAATCCGCCTCCGGGGCTTTCGACAGTAGCACTGGTTTCATGGGACGATTCTCAACAATCCGAACTGCGTTGATATTAAAATTGCCATTACGCAGGCATTCCCAGACAATCCAAATGTCACCGCCCTGACTTGTGACGATTACCGGGTGCATATCAACCGCCAGATCCTTAGTAACCTGAATTTCACCGGAAAATTTTCCTGCAGAAATATTGCGCGCATAAATATCCCAGTTGCCATCTCTCTTTGCGCACCAGGTAATCCAGACCCGGTTCTGCGAATCACAGGAAATCCGCGGAAATGCTTCAAATCCATCGCTCTGATTGACGATAAAACTATCAACAACAGCAAAATTCGTGATTTTCTTCAGGACGATGCGTTCCAATTGTTCATTCAATTCGGAATAAGCGATCCACAGGTTACCGTTAGAATCCTGGCAGACATCCGGATATTCTGCTAACATATTAAACGATATTTGTAGTTCTTTCGCACCTAATTCAGAAATCGACCGGATCGAAGTCATTTTTTGCGAGAAAGCTATAGCCGCAAACCCGCACAAGAGTATTCCACCGATCGTCATTTTACCTTTCATGTAAAATCTCTCTTTAAATATTTTATTAGACACGCTTGAATATTAAGCCAACAGACTTTATATCCCAATAAAAAAGAAAAGGCTGTCCGGAGACAGCCTTTTCCACTTATTATTCCAAATAACCGTTTACTTCAAAATGGTCATCTTCTGGGTTTTATGGAAATCGCCAGCCTGCATTACACAAATGTAAAAACCGGAACTGATCTGATTTCCCTGATTATTCACAGCATTCCACTGAACTGTTTGATAACCGGCAGGTTGTTTGGCATTGATCAGGGTTCTGACTTCCCGACCCATAATATCATAGATAACGATTTTAACATACGATTCCTTTGGCAAATCGTACTTGATCGTAGTGGTCGGATTGAAGGGATTCGGATAGTTCTGATGCAATGCGAAGACTTTTGGTAACATCGCTTCATCATCGACGCCCACGAGTACCTGGTCATTATACCAGTAATTAACGACATTGTCTGTAGAATCACCAACCGTATAAACCCGATTCGGTCCGCCTGACGGGAATTCACAGGTTGCGTCATTCCAGCTGCGATTGATCCGGAATTTGAAATTATGCGTAGAATACGGCATGAGTGGTATCACTACGGAATAGATACCATCGGAATTGTCGTCAGACATCAACGTTCCGTTCCAGCTGTTAAATGTACCCGCGACATCCAGAGAATCACTTGCAAGTGTGAATTTTCCGTCAGCCACGTATTTATTCATATTAACGTTAAATGTAACGTTGACCGGGGTCAGAACCTGCCGTTCAGTGAATTCATCAAGATATAAAACCACATCCTTATCTTCACTGCAACGCATATGAACACCTTCGATTACAACGGTTGCACCTTCGATAATACCGTTTCCGTTAACCCAGCCCTCAGCTTTGTCATTCAACAGGTCAAAACTGACAACCTGCCAATCGTCTTCGCTGAGTGATACGCGAGTCCAGGGACCTTGTTCATAACCAGTATCCTTTACAGAAAGGCGAATCTCAACATTGGCATTGGTTCCTTTTACCATAAACATCAATTTCGAGTTTGCTCTTACGGTATATGCGAAAGGATATCCGTATAAGAGACGCAGGTACCAGCCGCCGGTAATCGCGGGATTATCGACTAAAGATAACCGACCTGATTTCGCACCTATATAAGATGCAGAATCCGAAACAACAATAACTGAAGGGCCAACACCCGGAGGATTCTGGTACAGACCTGTCGTCGAGCCAGAATAGTCAGGATCCAAGAAACTGCCAACATTGGTTTCAAAGTTTGTAATCACTTTGGCACCATCTTCCGGATGATTTGCGCTAAAGGGGATCAGTACTTCACCTGCACATACGGTATCCGCAACGGAAACGGTTCCGCCTGGCGAAACAATTCCTCTGTAGACAAGGTCGATATCATGATCCTCGATTAAATTACCCGATATCATGACCGCGTTAGGAGCAATACTGTCCACCGCAGTTGGTGCGGCAATAGTTTCCACACTCTGATCAAGAATCGTGAAGTTACCGACGACGGCATCTTCGATCGGCATATTAAACATTGCATACAATTTCGGCACCCCGCCAACCAGAACGATATCAGTAAAGGTCATTTCCGGCGGAACCGGGAAGTTGAAAGTAACGTTAACGGTATCACTGTTCGTAGATACATCAAACATATCCGTAGCAACGACATATGCCTTATAGCTGCCATTCATATCCCAGGGTCTTACATTGTCGATTGGGATATACATTACCGTATCCGTAGTTATCAGGTCTTCTTTCGGTCCTTCGGGGGTAATCATAACTTGGTAAGTCACGACATCGCCTGCATCGGGATCGACTGCTTTGGTCCACTTCATGTAGAGAGCCATTACGGAATCAGCACCCACCAGTACCTTTTTTAAATTAGGATCAGCAAAGGAAGTGATCACCGTTTCGTCAGGCGGATTCAGGATCGTAAATGCGCCCGGGGCCTTACTGGACGATTTTATGTCCGCCAGACTTCTCGGCATTAGCTGGGCGCCTTTATAATCACTTACAATACCGGTGAAATCAAGAGGCCATCCAGTCGGTATCGGTGAACCGTCAATGTCGGTATCCTTATCAATATAACAATAGAAGGTCGAGTCATTCTTGTCTTTCAGACTAAATCCCTTATTAGAGCCTAAGGCCGGCCAGCCTAAACCAGTAGCCAGAGAATCACAGCTTTTGATTACTACAAGCTGGCCTTCGAACGCTTCGCGATCCATATCGATGGCCGTGATCTCGATCGGAGTGACCTCATGTCCCTTACTGAGAACAATAAAGTCCAGCGTTGGATCTAACTCCAATAAACCGTTGTAGTCTTTTGATTTACCGATCACAAGAATTTCATCACCCAATGCTACACTTTGGGCGGCTGCATAGTAATACACCGCAATACCGGCGGTTCCATCCTGGATATATACAGGACCAGCCGAACCGAAATGTTTGGTTGCGGTGGCGACTCCGACAGTCGCGAGGGTATCACCAATTGCGACACCACGGGCGTCAGCAATGCTAGCGGAAGGATAGACATTCCGATACATGTCATCCCAAACCACATTATCAACAAACACGGTATCGACGGTACCGGCTTTGGCACCACCAATACGGATATAACCACTATCGGAATGGGCAATACCCATGATCGTACATTTGGTCCAGCCGGTATCTGCGATACAGGAATATTTGACATCATCGTTTCCAAAACCCTGGACGGAAAGTTCCAGCACGTTGCCTGCGCCAGCCCAGAGACTCGTTTTGATGTCCATAGATAATTTATAGATCCAGCCGGGTGTCGCCGCAACCGGTCGTTTGGCTAAGAAATCATAGCCAGCATCCGAGAGACATAGCGCACCGCCAGCATCCCAGGCTTCCACTGTATATACGTTCGTTTCATCGTAATGACTCCAATTGGTAACATCATTGGCATCATTGAATGTCAGCGAAAGATCAAAATTTGCATATACCGGCTCCAAAGGCACAGCCGCTTCATCGGCACCCATATAAGGCCATAAATTAGGATACGCCACAGCTCGCATATCGCCATCAATATCAGTGTCAATCATCGGAACCGGCGTACCGGCCAGATCAAAGTCACCGATCGAAGCGCCGGCCAGATGCAGGTCGGTCGCGCTGACAAATTCCACCGCCTTGGAAACGGAGTTAAGGTCCTTGCCAGCCGCCTGCCAAGCTGCGAACGTAGCATACGTGGGATGGATTCTTGCTTTAGTGGGGCCTTTGAGGTAAAAGTTGTTGTAATCACTTACCCCGGGAGTTCCGCCAATGCAATAACTGGCAATATTGTCTTCTTCAATAACAAAGATGTTATTCATAATAACGGGAGTACCGGCCGCCACATTAATAGCGCGGTATAGACAGCCTGTATCCGCAACTATGTCATTCAGAACAAAGGTGTTGTAATATGCTTCAACCGGAGAACCGCATCTGATACCGATCATTTCAACCGCTTTAGAAGCGTTAGCCGGAGCTGCAAAACCACGGAAGAAATTATTGGCGATTATGAATGTTCCACCACCGGAAGCCACAATTGTTCTAATGCCGTTTCCGGCGGCTGTATTAACAGTCGTATTGACTTTGAAATCGTTTCCGAGAATGTACGTCATACCGGTAGACCAAATGGAATTTCCAATAACAGCGGAACCCACATATCCGGTGGGAGAGAGAGGGACTTCAAATGTATTGCCCTCAATTGTGGTAATATTGGTTTTTCCGTTGAGAAAAACACCTCTTTGATGGGCGAAAATATCACAATTTTTGACAACCAGGTTTTCCATCGGTTCGGTAGTTGTTCCACTCGCTGCCACTTGAATTCCTACACCGGTCGCATGGACTAATGCCGTAATTGAGCAATTCTCGATACTAATATTATCAGGATTAAAATTTTCCGTTGTAAATACCGGATTAATCCATATGCCATAACCTATTGTCGACAAACCGGCAGTCATGGTACAGTTCTTGATCGTGATATAATCACAATCTCCCCGGATCCTGAATGGATAGGCATTCGCTCCGGAAGCCGAAACAAATGTCAGATCACGGGTTGTACCACCAACGGTATTGGAACCATCAATCACGATATTATGAGTCGGAACCGCTACTGCATCCGCTGTATTTTCGGTTCCAATGACCCAGGCACCGGAAGTACCGGCATTATCAGTATTCTGAGTATAGGTGACGGTCGGCGCAATCCCGGTATAGGGTTTAAAGGTCACGCTGAAACCGTTTGTGTTCATCGCCAGGGCCACATTTACCGGTTCGGTCAGGTCACTGGTAATGTACATGGTTACATCCCCCGTGACCTCCGCAATATTCAGGGCGTCACAGGCGGCTTTTAAATTAGGAAATAGCGGATCTGCTCCGCCGGGAGCCGTTCCAGCCGCACCTACATAATATGTACCCGCAACTCCACCCGGAGCGCCTATTGTCCACAGCGAAAATGCATCGATACCCGTTAAGGTAATTTTATTGTTGACGGCATCCAATGTCCCGCCTCGATTGACCCAGGTCTTTCCGGTATCAGCGGAACTAAAAAGAGCCAATTCACTTTCATCCAATATGAGAGGTATTTCACTTTCTTCATAGTTTAAAACTAAGGTGGCGTTCAAACCGGTATTGGTTGTTGGAGTGATTTCAAACCAGCGATTAATACCCAGACTACTTCCCGACATCAGGATTGTAAATCCGCGTTTGACAACCGTCGAACTTAAATTTGCGCCCGAAGTGATAACCGCTCCAAGATTGGCAATGTTGACATCGGTCGGGGCGTTCAATGTCTGAGTCTGGGAAACCGTTCCCTTTGTTCCGATCAAATTAACCCAGGTCAATCCATAACCACTCATATCTAAATTACCGTTGGTTAACGTCAATGTGCCACTGACCGTTGTCGCCTGCCCTAAGGTCACACCGGCGGCGTTGTTGATTGTCAGATCGTTAACAGTAGCCGGTAAAAACACACTCGTAACCTGAGCAACAGTACCGTTGAAAACATAATTCGCGGCGGTGCTAAAGGTATGAGTAGTTGTCCGAATGGGACCGGTTACCGGATCCAAACCATTCGGTGAGCCAATATTCATAGTGGCACCGTTCCCGAGGGTAAAACTGCCAGCACCATCAATATAATTATTCGCATTATCAAAAGCGGCCGTTCCATTCACTGTCAAAGAACCATCAACGGTTATATCACTGATTCCTAAGACCGCAGTCAATAATTTACCACCAATTACGATCGAACCCGTCGATCCAACCGTCAGGGTTGCCGTTTTTCCTGCCGCCGCTAACAGATTAAATGTATTATTCGGCTGGGAAAGATCCATTGTACCATTTACAATAAAGGTGACACTGACTGTATCACTAGTACCTAACGAAGATACACTGCTTCCATTACCAATATTGGCATTATCTACGAAGGTGATTGTCTTGCCAGCGTTAAAAATAAAGGTATTATTGCTTGTTTGCGGATAAATAGCCACCCCGCCCGTGCCACTGCTACCAGCATACATGAATTTCGTATTGATATCAAAAATTGTGGTGGTCTTTTTTACAGCAGAGTTTACTCGAACACGAGAAGGTGCAAATGTACCAGATCCGGTAATAACAACAGTTCCACTGTCAGCTCTTGCATTTTCCAGGCAAATATTATTGCCAGCCCCAGTAGGATCACCAAAGGTTCCATTAACCACTGCCGAATCGCCGTTAATACGTACATATCTTTGGTCAGAGGTCGGATTTGGTTTGTCAGCTACGAA
>JAZDEI010000160.1:0-4444 GCA_043808945.1 Fidelibacterota bacterium
CGGTTACTTCCTCCGGCAAACCGATTACATCCCGATCGATCCGGGCGACCGTGAAAAAGCCCACGAGTCAATCAATCAATCCATCGCTAAAGCCGATTCGATCACCGTTGCCATATTCCCGGAAGGAACGCGCACTTTGACAGGTGAACTGAGTGCTTTTAAAAAAGGATTCATCCACATTTTGAAGGCCACCAATCTTGATATTTTACCGGTCACGTTAAATGGTATGTTCCGGTTAAAACCAAAAACCCGTTTCATTATCGATCCACGCGTCCGCCTCGAAGCCATTATCGGCGACCCGATCAACAGCGCTGACCTCATCAATCTCAGCGATACGGAGATCATCGAGCGGGTAAGAGGCGCCATTGCGGAACAATACCATCTGTAATCCGAACCGTTTGACAAATTGTTAATGAAATCCATTATTTTGGTCGCTTTATGATTATCAGGACTGACCAGGGTTGCTTATTCCGGTTAATAAGTTTTCTGATTATATTTCTGTTTGTCCATTTCACTCACTCTGCCGTTTGCGCTCAGTTCAGTCGGGTTGGAAAATTGTCCGACCACGATGCCGGTTTGGCCCTGGCTCCCGGGCCCTATCGGAGTTATGGCAGTGCGTTCCTGTGCTTGCGCCGCGAAGCGCCGGTCTTCATCTATCAGGAAAATGAAGCGGATCTCTATTCCGATCTGTTTTATGCTTCGTTTACTCCGGCTTATATTCTGACAGAAGCGACCGTCTATCCGGTCGCAGTCTTTTCCAGCTGGCTTAAAACCGATCATTTATCCATGTACCAGAACTTCGACTTGATAGATGACCTGAATTTGTTGGACGCTCTGGCCAGTACTTACCAGGAACCCTGGTCAATCAGTCTCTTTCTTGGTCAGCTGGCAAATTTTGTAACTCTGACGGATAGCGAGGAATTGGCTGTGATAGCGACTGGTGCGAGCGGATTCGTGATTACTGCCGGACAGCAGCAAATATTCGATGGCTACCTGGTTCAATCCAGCTGGGCACGCCTGGAGTGGAAATTAAAAGGCGCTGGCGGAGATCAGATCAGAAAGCACGCCTGGGATATAAAAATCGGCTACCGTTGGTACGGTCTGCCTGAAATTGCCAACACAATTACCCTGACATATTCACGCCTGAAAACCGAGAAAAGCCGCCATTCATGGAATGTCCGGCACAACAGCTGCACGGAAATCGAATTGCAGATTCCGCCCAGCGAACTTAAAAGCGGCTTTTCGCGGATCACCTGTTCCTTCGGAAAATTCTTCCCGATCCGGAAATATCTGATCGGATTCAAAATCGGCTATTCTTATGAAAAGCGCCCCGAATATCTGGGCGCGGAGATGGGTTTCACTCGGCAAGATCGAGTCATTCAGGGCATTATATTCCAGCCGATGGTGCTGTTTTGATCGTTACTCCCGAGGGATTCAATCGGTCGGGTTTTCCGCTTCTCCTTCGCCATTCCCCATCGGTACGACAAATAACATTTTTCGGGATTTCTTCCTTCCGCTCCAATATAATTCTTCGGGCCTTCGCGCCTTAGTGGCGAATTCTACCTCTCCACCAAACTCCGAGATTGACTTTGAGACGTATTTTAAGTAATATTCCCTCGGTGAAATTAGGATTAACGAGTTTGCTGTGAGTTTTTCTGAAACCTTTAAGTCCGTCATAACACGGGCGACAGTCAAGATATTCTTCATTTTTCTCGCTCTCATACTGTCGGCGGCGACCTTCGTATTTTTATTCGAAAAACAGACTAATCCCAACGAATATCACAATCTCTGGGACTCCGTCTGGTGGGTTTTCGTCACCGTCTTCACCGTCGGCTACGGCGACATTAAACCGATTACGCCCGGCGGGCGGCTCGTTGCTATTTTTATTATGCTGGTCGGCGTATCGATGGTTTCGACCATTACCGCGACCATTTCCTCAATTTTCGTTGCCAGAAAAATCAGGGAGGATCAGGGTTTGGAATCAATAGATTTTGAAAATCATCTCATCATTTGCGGCTGGAATAACCGGGCGGAGTCTATGATCGATACTCTTCTGCTATTATCACCGAAAAAAGAGATCAGGCTGGTTCTGCTAAATGAACTGGCGGAGGCTGAAATCCATACGATTCTGGATAAGTATTCACAATACAAAATCAAATTTGTCCATGGTGATTACACCCACGCTGCGCCGTTGGAGCGCGCCAATATCAAACACGCCGCAACCGTTTTACTGTTGCCTAATCTTTATCAGCACTCCGCTACCGACGCCGATGAAAAAACAGTCCTGGCGACGCTGAACATCAAATCTTCTTTCCCAAAAGTCAAGGTGATCGCCTTCATCATGAGTCCCGAAAACGAAGTTCATGTCAAACGCGCCAAGGCCGATGAAGTGGTCGTCAGCGATAAATACGCCGATTTTTTCTTAGCCAGCAATATTCTGCAACCGGGATTGCCCAAAGTTTTCGAGCAAATTCTCAATCCCAAAATTCAGAATAATATCACTCTGGAAGCGATTCCGGCCCGTTTCATTAATAAAAAATACCAGGAGCTATTCGACCATTTCCGCACCCAGCACAAAGCTCTTTTACTGGGAGTAATTTCACAGGTCGAGTCGATCGGTCTCTCGGATTTTCTGGCGGCCGATACCTCGCACATCGATGCGTTCATCGAGCGCAAATTGCGCGAAGCCGGCAAGAGTTTCGGCGAAGAGAACAAAGTTTTCGTCAAACTAAATCCTGAAGACGATTACATAATTCAGGAAAATGAAAAGGCGGTGATTCTGCGATGAGCACCAAGACCAAATCCGACTGCATCCAGGCTAAAAATTTGGCTAAATATGAAATCTTTGACGGTCTTTCCGAAGAATTCATCAAACACTTCTGCGGTGTAATGGATGCCATCGAATTCGAAGCCGGGGAATCAATTATCCAGGAAGGCGCCATCGGCAATTCAATTCTGCTCCTGTTGGACGGAAGCGCCGAAATTTCCCAGGCCCTGACCCTCAAAACTAATGTCGCCGGTATCGATACCCGCGAAAAAAGCCTGATAAAACTTTCCAGCGCCGCCCACCCGTTTTTCGGCGAAATGAGTCTTTTCAGTGAAGATGACAAGCGCACCGCTTCCGTTAAAGCTATCGATAAATGTTTAGTCGCCCGAATTAGTAAAATGGATTTTTTCCAGATTTGCAATTCCAATCCGGCCATCGGCAATCTTGTCATGCAGAATATTGCCCGCGTACTGACCGGGCGCCTCAAACAATCCAACCAGAATGTCCTGAAACTGACCACTGCATTCAGTCTGCTAATTGAAGGATAAAAGGAGTTTTTTTGTCTATCCAGCTCGATAAAGTCTACGATCCGCGCCAAGCCGAAACCCGGTGGTATTCCTACTGGCTCAGCAAGAATTATTTCCATGCTAACGCCGACTCTAATAAAAAACCATTCGTGATCGTAATTCCGCCGCCCAATGTCACCGGCATTCTGACGATCGGGCATGTTCTGAACAACACCATGCAGGATATTTTGGTACGGCAGGCCCGCATGCAGGGCTTTGAAACGCTCTGGCTGCCGGGCACCGACCACGCCGGCATCGCCACCCAGAATGTCGTCGAGAAAGTCATCCGGGCCGAAGGTAAAACCCGCTTCGATTACGGCCGCGAAGAATTCACCAAAATCGTCTGGGAATGGGCGCTCAAGCACAAAGGCATCATCCTGACGCAATTGCGAAAAATCGGCTGCTCGCTGGATTGGGAGCGCGAGCGTTTTACCTTTGATGCTGGCCTTAACCGGGCCGTGCGCCAGGTTTTCGTCGAACTTTATCACAAAGGTTTGATCTACCGCGGTCGCCGCATCATCAACTGGTGCCCAGCTTCCCAAACCGCTCTCTCTGACGAAGAGGTAATCCACCGCGATACCAAAGGTCATCTCTGGTATTTCCGCTATCCATTGGCGGATAATTCCGGCTTTATCACCGTAGCAACCACCCGCCCGGAAACCATGCTCGGCGATACCGCCGTGGCCGTTAATCCCAAAGACCCTCGCTACCAGAAATTAGTCGGGAAAAATGTCAGACTGCCGATCATCGGCCGCATTATACCGATCATCGCCGATGATTTTGTCGATCTTGAATTTGGCACCGGCGCCGTCAAAGTCACGCCCGCCCACGATCCGAATGATTTCGAGATCGGCGAGCGCCACAATCTGGAGAAAATCAATATCCTGAATCCCGATGCTACAATGAACGAAGCCGCCGGGCCATTAGCCGCCGGAAAGGATCGCTTTGAAGCCCGCAAATTGGTCGTGGAAGAAATGGAACGCCTCGGGTTGCTCGAAAAAATCGAAAATTATTCGCACTCGGTCGGCTACAGCGAGCGCGCCGGAGTTATGATCGAGCCTTATCTCTCGGAGCAATGGTTCGTCCGCATGAAACCATTAGCCGAACCGGC
>JAZDEI010000161.1:0-5234 GCA_043808945.1 Fidelibacterota bacterium
TACCATCAGATTCCTTTTTACGTAGCCGCGCCTTCCTCGAGCATCGACCCCTCGATTTCCTCGGGAAAAACGATCCGGATAGAAGAACGCAGTGGCGTCGAAGTCAGAGAAGTTTTCGGTCGGCCGATCGCTCCGGCCGATTGCCCGGCGATATCACCGGCCTTTGATGTTACCCCGGCCGATCTAATTTCAGCCATCATCACTGAGCAGAAAATTTTCCGGGCACCATTTAATTTTACCGAATAATCTATTGGATTTTCAGGACGGTTTTGTAAATTCGGCCGTTATTTAGCAATCCATTTGAATTGTTTAAGGAGTAGCCGATAATGAACCCGAAAAAAATCGCTGTCATTTTTGCCCTTGCCCTGATCGGAATGTTTTTTCTGGATGCGTGCGACCCACCGGAAATTACTTCAGCCAAAGTCTATTTTCAGCAAAACAATCCCGTTGCTGCCGAAGAACAATTACTGTTAGCCATTAAAAAATACCCGGAAAATTCCCAGGCGTATTTGCTGCTGGCTACGATGATCTACCGCCCGGCGAAGAGATATGACGAAGCCAAACAAATGCTCGAATCAGTCAAACGGCTCGATCCGACCAAAGAAAAAGAGACCAACGATGTTATCAAAGGGATGTGGGCGGAAATTCACACCGATGGCGCGACAATGTTCAACAGCGCTCTGAAAGCCTTTTTACCGATGGAAAAAGATTCACTTTTGGGAGTAGCCGCACAGATTTTTGTACATGCCATTGATTTCAAATCCGATGAGACTCTGACGTACAATGGTCTTATTAAATGCTATTATATACTGAATGATTCGGCGAATGTCGAAAAGTACGGTAAAATGATGCTGGACAAAAACCTGTTCGATAAGGACGTCGTGAACTACTATTTCCAGGTAATCTGGAAACCGTCCCGTCAGGATGAAATATTTGCTCAACTGGATCAGTTGATCGCAGCGCATCCTGACGTTATTGACCTGCAGATCATAAAAATTCAATTCCTGGCACAGGTCAACCGCAACGAAGAAGCCTTGAGCAGCACGAATATATTGCTCGAAAAAGACCCGTATAATCTCGATATCATCTACATCGCAGCCCAATTACTGACCAAACTCGGGAAGTTTGAAGATGCCAAGTATCAGTATCAAAAGGTCGTTGCCAGCGATCCGACAAACCTGGAATTGCTGACCCGCGTAACCGAAGCTGTCTTTAAAAACAAGGACTGGTTAGAGTCTGAAGATTATGCCCGGAAAATTATCGAACTGGATGCTAATTCCACCTTCGGCTACGAAGTTCTCTGGAAATCTTTGTATAATCAGGGTAAACTGGAAGAAGCCGAGAAATATCGCCAGATTCAGAAATCACTGGAATAACTTATCCGAAAATATCTTATGAAAAGCCGGATGCTGAGTCCGGCTTTTTTATTTGGATGAGGTATTAACCGATACGGGCACGTTTATTCAGGTATTCGGTCAATCCCACGTCCAGCGAGCGATCGGTGGTCAACAGAAAGAAATCGACATTCTGCGCCCGGCACTGGGTCTTGTATTCTTCAATAAACATGGCAAGCGTCTGCCGGTAAGCCTGCCGGATCTGCCAGGGTTCGGTCAATAGCGAATCCCGGTTTTCCATATCGACGAATTTGGTCTGGCGTTCAAATCCGAACCCGATCTCCTGTGGATCGAGTATCTGGAACACGATGACTTCATGGCGCTTGTGCCGGAAATGTTTCAGGGCGTTGATAATGCTGGCCGGATCGTCGAGCAAATCTGAAATCAGGATTATCAGGCCGCGTTTTTTGATTTTTTCCGCTAATTCATGCAACAGCGGAGCAATCTCGGTTTCCGCGCCTGGGGTTGTCTTTTCCAGAGCATTCAAAACTAAGTTCAGGTGACTTTTCCGGGCGCTGGGCGGCAAATAGGTCGAGACGCCGGTATCGAACAAACTCAGACTGACTGCGTCCTGCTGCTTCAGCATCAGATAACCGAGCGCCGCCGCCAGATAACTGCCATATTCGAGTTTCGAGACGACTCCGGATTTATACCCCATTGAACCGCTTTTATCAAGCAGGATATACGATTTTAGATTAGTTTCCTCCTCGAATTGCTTGATATAAAAGCGATCGGTTTTCCCGTACAGTTTCCAGTCGATATGCCTGATCTCGTCACCAGCCATATAAGGCCGATGCTCGGCGAATTCAATCGAAAAGCCGTGATAGGGACTACGGTGTAAACCGATGATGAAACCTTCGACCACCAGCCGGGCGCGCAGTGACATGTTATCCAGCCGCGCGATGATGGCCGGATCGAGATAACGGCGGCGATCCAATTTTCTTTCAGGCATTAAAAGGCATCCGGAATATTTTAACTGGTCAGAGCATCCAGTAGTTTTTGGGTAATCAGGTCGGTGTCAATCCCTTCCGCCTCGGCGTTGAAGTTCGGAATGATGCGATGGCGCAGAACCGGCTTGGCCATTTTGACGACATCGTCAATGGAAGGTGTCGGGCGACCGTCCAGGATTGCGTTGGTTTTGGCGCCGAGGATCAGATATTGGCTGGCGCGCGGACCGGCGCCCCATTCCACCCATTTGCGGATAAAATCGGGAGCGCTGGTATCGATTGGCCGCGAAGCCGTGACCAATTTAACGGCGAACTCGATAACGTTCTGAGCCACCGGTACCCGTCTTACTAAATGTTGAAAACTCCGGATTTCCGCGCGGCTGATTACGATTTTCAACGTTGATTCGATATCAGCCGTCGTGGATTTGACGATTTCCAGCTCTTCTTCGTAACTCGGATAAGCGACCTTCAAACTGAACATAAAGCGATCCAGCTGCGCCTCCGGCAACGGATAAGTGCCCTCCTGTTCGATCGGATTCTGAGTCGCCAGTACAAAAAACGGTTCTTCGAGCAGATAGGATTCGCCGGCGGCGGTCACGCGATGCTCCTGCATGGCTTCCAGCAAGGCCGCCTGGGTTTTGGGCGGAGTGCGGTTGATTTCATCCGCCAGGATGATATTCCCGAAAATCGGCCCCTTGAAAAATTTAAAGGCCCGCGCGCCGGTCATTTTGTCTTCTTCGATCACCTCGGTACCGGTAATATCCGAAGGCATCAGATCGGGCGTGAACTGGATGCGTTTAAATTGCAGATCGAGCGCCTGCGCCAGGGTCTTTATCATGAGTGTCTTGGCCAATCCCGGCACTCCGATCAGCAGACAGTGACCCTGAGAGAGCAGGGAAATTAAAATCTGGTCGATTATCTCTCTCTGGCCGATAATAACCTGCCCGATTTCGGCAAAAAGCTTCAGACGGGCTTCGGTCAATTTTTCCAGCAGCGTGATGTCGTTGTAATCTTCCATATATTCTTTTCCTGATTTTGACTTTAAAACGCCAGGAATCTAAGACTTTCATCTCAATTTGCCAAGCCACTCCTCTTATTGCCAGGTGTAATTTTCAGGAAGAATGATCTTTTCATTCTCATTGAATTTCAATCGGTTTCCTGGAAAACAGGACTTTTTAAAAAATAGTTCGTATATTTCAAAGGGTAACAAAAAATGCAAAGGGACCATTTTATCAAACCGCGTGATTTTCGTTCGGTTCCATTATGGAAAAACGTCACGGCGGAGCAATGGTGCGATCCGGTCTGGCAGAGGCAAAACGTCATCCGCGATATAGCGGAACTTCACCAGGTCATACGTCTTTCGGATTTTCAACAGAATGAAATTGCCAGGACTATCGAAAGCCTGCGCAACGAAGGCAAAGAGCCAATGCGCATTAGTCCATATTATGCCACATTAATATCGGAAGATCCGTTCCACCCGGATTTACTACCCGGCGAAGATGCCGTGAACCGGCTCGATCCCATTTTCTGGCAGGCCGTTCCGACACCGGCTCACCTGCTCTTTCCGAAAACCGGGAGCGAGGGCGCAATGGCCGAAGAACAGCGCAGTTATGGAGCAGCCTATCAACGCTATCCGAACCGGGTGGCGCTTTTCGTAGCCGAAAACAGCAGCTGTGCCTCTTACTGCACTCATTGTCAGCGCGCTAAAACGCTTGACAGTACTACGAGCATTCGACGGGAAGACATTGACAAAGGACTATTTTATATCGATTGGAACAAGAACATTGACGAAGTTCTGGTCACCGGCGGCGACGCCCTGATGATCAGCATGGAACGCCTGGAATATGTTCTGACCGCCTTGAGCCGGATAAAACATTTGCGCGTTATCCGGATCGCTACCCGGGTGCCGGTCACTCTGCCGATGGTGGTCAGCGAGGAAAAATTGACCCTAATCGATCGGGTAACTGCTTCGGGAGACAAGTATGTCTACTTCATGACTCACATCAATCATTATCACGAGATCACCCCGGAATTCATTGCCGCGATCCGACGGATTCACAGTCATGGATATTCGGTGCGAAACCAGACCGTCCTGCTAAAACATGTCAATGACAACCTGTGTACTTTAGCCGAAACCTTCCGGCGCATGTTGTGGGCCGGGGTTGAACCCTATTATCTTCTGCAATGTCATCGCGAAAAGGGTCTGGTTCATTTTATTACTCCGATTCAGATCGGGAAAATTCTGATAAAAAATCTACAGGGCTGGCTTAGCGGCATGGCGCGCCCGGTCTATGCCGCCAATGTCGAATGTGGCGGCGGCAAGGTCATCCTTATGCCATCCGGTCATGATACCATGAATGTCGGTTTCAACCTCGAAAATCGACTCTCGGAAAGCTTTGCGACCATCAATACCTGGGATGACCGGATCATCGATGATTACGAGGCGCTCGGACGCGCTTTACTGGAAGAGTACGAGGCGGCGATCCGGATAATGGATAAATTCATCGGGCGAAGCGGCGTGTTCCAGCCTTCTCTGATAATTACCGATACTGAGGGTAATCATATCGAGACTACCAATAAAAGCCCGTTACCCCAATACTCCAATGCGGAAAAAGCCGATTTGTTAGATTATTCAGTCACTGCCGAAAACGTGCCGCTGACAAATCCGGCGCTCATCGAGAAAAAACTCGATGAATTGTTTGCCAATTCCAAAAGATAGCCGTCGGCAATCCTGTATATTTTTAAAACGAAAAAGCCCGAATCGTTTCGAGCTTTCCTTTTCAGCAATGGATTTTATCTTTCCGGCTTCTATCCGGATTTGTCGATCAGTTTCGTGACCGGATCGCACTTAAAGCATTTGCGGTTGTGAATGGAGATTAACCCCCCGCAGCGC
>JAZDEI010000162.1:0-6021 GCA_043808945.1 Fidelibacterota bacterium
TTATCCCCGTTACTACAGATGACCTTGCGATACCAGTCAAAGGAATCCTTCGGAATCCGCCGGCCGGTTTCGTAGTCAATGTAGACGAGGCCGAAGCGCTTGCGGTAGCCTTCAGCCCATTCGAAATTATCCATAATAGACCAATGAAAATAGCCCTCGACTTTTACGCCGTCCGCGATGGCACGGTGCAAAGCCTCAAGATACCGAGTGATAAAATCAATGCGCTTAGGATCGTGGACGTTGCCGTCGCGATGAATCCAGTCGTTATTCGCCATCCCGTTTTCCATGATTATAACGGGCAATCCGTAGCGTTCGTAGAAAAAACGCGGTCCCCAGTAAAGCGCTTCCGGCGTGACCGGCCAGTCCATGGCCGTGCGCGGGCAATTCGGTTCGACCGGGAGAATTTCCCAACCGTTTACTGCCGCTCTGACTTGTTCGGCATTGTAGATATTTGTCCCGAAATAATCCAACGGCTGGGCGATTGTTTCCATATCAGTAGGTTTAATGGACGGCATTTCTTTAGCAAACAATTTCAATCCATCTTCCGGATAAGTTCCCAGGATCAGCGGATCGGCCCACCAGGCGATATTCCAGGTATTCCGTTCTGTCACGGCAAAGGTCGCTTTTCGGGCTGTCTCTATATCTGCGGGTATTTCAGTCGCCGGCAGAAAGTGCAATCCGACCGGGACGACTCCCACCCGCGTCGGTTTTTGACAGCGGGTGCGCAGGATTTGAACCGCCTTGCCATGTGCTAATAAAAGGTGATGGCCGACCGTTAGAACATCTTTTAGAGCCAGTTTCAGACCCGGTGCGTGGATGCCGATCTGGTGGCCGTAATGTGCAATTACCTGCGGTTCGTTGAGCGTCATCCAGTTTGTCACCCGGTCGCCGAAGCTGTCCGCCAGAACACCAGCGTATTCGGCAAACCAGTCCGGGCTATCGGCATTCAGCCAGCCGCCCCGTTGAAAGAGCGTTTCCGGGTAGTCCCAATGAAAAATCGTCAGCCAGGGTTCGATTCCTTTTTCAAGTAAAAGATCGATCAGGCGATCGTAGAAAGCGATTCCCCGGCGATTAACCGGGCTTGTTCCTTCTGGCAACACGCGCGTCCAGGCCACCGAAAAGCGGTAGGCTTTCAGGCCGAGATCCGCCATTAATTCGACGTCTTCTTCCAGATGATGATAATGATCCGGTCCGATTTCCCCGGCGTGACCGCCCCAGACCCGGCCGGGCTGTTGACAGAAAGTATCCCAAATTGAAGACGTCCGGCCGTCGGCTTTTACAGCACCTTCGATCTGATAACTGGCCGAAGCCGCGCCCCAAATAAAATCTTTCGGAAAACTCATAAACTCGTTCCTTTTCGCAATCCTTATCCTTTCACGCCGCCCAGCATGATCCCGCGGATATAATATTTCTGCATCGCCAGGAAAACGATCAGCACCGGCAGGATCGTGATTACCGACCCGGCCATCATCAATTCGGTGTCCTGAACATGTTCGCCCATCAGATTAGCCAGCGCCACCGGCAGCGTGTACATATTGTCGCGCGTCAGGATAATCAACGGCCACAGGAAATCATTCCAGGCACCCATGAAAGTAAACAGCGCCAGCGTCACGAGAATCGGCTTGGCGAGCGGCAGAATGATCTTCCGGTAGATGTAAAAATCGGACGCACCGTCGATGCGGGCGGCTTCAATCAAACTATCCGGAATGGAAATGATATATTGTCGGATCAGGAAAATTCCGTAAATGCTGGCCAGTCCCGGAATGATAATTCCCCAGTATGAATTGATCAGGCCCAGACGGTTCAGCATCAGAAACAGCGGCAACATGGTCACCTGCGCCGGAATCACCATCGCCGACAGCAACAGGCTGAACAGTTTATTCTTCCCCGGAAAACGGTACTTGGCGAAAGCATAACCCGCCATGGAATTAAACACCAAAGAAATGGCCGTGACCGACACCGAGACGATGATGCTGTTGATAAAATAGCGTACGATATTCATCTGGCTGAACAGGCGTCGGTAATGTTCCCAGGAGATTTCCTTGGGAAATAGCTGTGGCGGAAACTGATTCGCACCGCCTTCCGGCAATAATGATACCGAAACCATCCAGATGAAGGGCACCAGGGTCAGGATCATAGCCGGAATCATCAGCAGGTATAAACCGCATTTTTGAGGTGAATATTTAGATTTCATGGCTTTTCTGAACCCGCAGTTGAATCAGGGTAATGATTAAAATGATACCGAATAAAATAAAGGCAATCGCCGCTGAATAACCCATGCGCCAGAATTTGAAACCTTCCTTGTACATCATCAGGACAATGCTCAGGGTGCTGTTCAGCGGCCCGCCGTCAGTCATTACATACGGCTCGGCGAAAAACTGGCAATAACCGATCAGGGTCGTGATCGTAATGAATCCGGTGGTCTGCGCCAGCATCGGCAGGGTGATGTTGCGAAATTCCTGCCAGCCGTTGGCGCCGTCCAATCGGGCGGCCTCGTAAAGCGTTTCCGGGATATTCTGCAGACCGGCGATAAAGATAATCATGTTGTAACCAAAGCCTTTCCAGACGGCCATAAGGATCAGAGCCGGCAGCGCCCAGCGCGGATCTCCCAGCCAGTCTTTCGGACTCATTCCGGCGAATCCCAGCAGGTAATTCAGCAGGCCGAAACGGGTGTGATAGATATAGCGCCAGATTACGGCCACCGCTACTAAAGTAGTCACCACCGGCAGGAAAAATGACAGGCGAAAGAACGATTTAAAACGTAGCAATTTCGAATTGATCGCCGCGGCGGCCAGCATCGACGCCAGGATCGACAGCGGTACTCCGACTACAACAAAATAGGCGGTGTTTTGCAGGGCTTTCCAGAACAGCGGATTGTGAAATAAATCGATATAATTGGCAAAACCGACGAACCGTGCGCGGTTAATATCGCCCAGCGAGTAAATGTCGAAATCCGTAAAGCTCATCAACAACGCCGCCAGGACCGGCACGAAGAAAAACACGAAAATCGCCGTCATCGCCGGAGTCAAAAACAGGTAAGCGGCCGAAGTGTAGCGGTTGCCAAACTTCACTTCTGTTCCTTTTCTAAAAGCCAGCGCCGTTTTTCGAGCAGGCGATCGACCTCGGAATTCAGGCGCGTGCCGACCTCCTCCGGGTTCATTTTACCGTAAGCCATGATCTCGACATGCTGTTGAATCTTCAGGGCAATTTGTTCCCATTCCGGAATGCGCGGCGTCGGCTGAACCCGCTGCAGCTGTTGGAAAAAGGCTTCCGTTTTTTCGTTCTCATGTAGTTTCGCGCGATCCCAGGCGGAACAATTAGCCGGCAGATCGCCGCTGAGTTCGTAAAAGCGTGCCTGGATTTCCGGCCGCGACAGAAATTCGATCAGTTTCCAGGCGGCGGCTTTCTGAGTGGAATTTTTAAACATGACGATACTGGAACCGCCGGCCGTCGAAACTCCGGGATATTCACCATGAAACGACGGCATCGGGGCTACCGCCCATTTAGCCTGCATGGATTCGGGCAGACGCTTCTGGAATTCGCCCAGGTTCCAGGGGCCGCTGATGTAGATCGAGAAGTAGTTGTCGGCGAAACTCTGGTATAAATTCGAGATGGTGTTCATCCCGAGCGGACACAACCGGTATTCGTACAATTTCAGAAAAAAGCGCAGGGCGTTCTGAAATTCCGGGGTGGAAAAATCGCCGTACGAATCGTTGTTTCTCAACAATGTCGAGCCGCTTTGCATGGCCATGGCCACGACCTCGTGCCAGCCGTTCAGCGGCAGGTAAAAGGCGTATTCGGTCTTTTTCGCTTTTTGAATTTTCAGCGCCAGATCGAACAGCTCCGACCAGGTTTTAGGCGCCGTCGCGTAACCGAATTCCGCGAAGACGTCTCTACGGTAAAACAGGAGCCGGGTGTCGACGTACCAGGGAATTCCATAGAGCGATTCGCCGATCTCATTCGTCGCCCAGATTCCCGAAAAATAGTCCGCCGCGTCGATTACCTCCGAATTCTCCAGATAACTATTCAGCGGTTCGAGGGCGTTCAGGATTACGAATTCCGGTATCCAGGTATTGCCCAATTGACAGAGATCGGGCGTGGAATTACCGGCATACGCCGTAAGTAATTTTTCGTGCGCCGCCGACCAGGGAATCGCCTGGATGCGGACATGCAGGCCGGGATTTTCCTGCTCAAACTCAGTCGCCAGTTGTCCAAGTTGTTGGGCTTCTACGCCCATTGCCCAGAATTCGATAACCTGAACATTCTGACGATCCGAACGGCAGGCGCTCAGCGTAAAAACCAACGCCGGCAGGATAATTAACAGGTATCTGCCGGCGTTTTTTATTCTTCTAAGAAAGGAGGCTTTACTCACTAAATATCTTTTATTTTGACAATAGCATTTTTCCTGTGAGCGTGCCGGACTCATGTTCCAATTTAAAGAAATAAATGCCACTGGAAAGCGTTTTTTTGAACCGATCAGTTCCGTTCCAGTAGAATTCCTGATTTCCGCTGTTCGCATAATGTGGCTTGAATTGATTTACCTGTTGCCCCATGAGATTATAAATCGACAGGGTCACGACTCCGGGTTTATCAAGACTAAACCGGATATTCGTGCCGGGATTGAACGGATTTGGATAATTACCGTAAACGGCAAATTTATTGATCACGGTCTGGGTTGCAGGAGAAATAGCATCGGTCGTATCGGTTTCAAAGCCGATTGCATCGAGCATGGTTTGAATCTCCGGATTGGCCATGAAATTATCCCAGAGCAGGCCACTGCGGTAATTTTCGATCATGCAGACAATCGGCCCCTGATCGATGGCGATATAGGTTCCGGCCACCCAGTCTTCAGTTTTATTGAAAGCGTCCTTGAAGCCCAGCGGCCCGATGAGACTTACACCCAGATCCCGGTAAAAATGTTTCAGCGCTTTCATCGATTCCTCCGGCGTATACGGAAAAGCCGACAGGGCCGCCGTGGGCGCGATAGTGCCGTTGTCGCGATTGGTGGTTGGTTCGTGGGCCATATATCCGACTAACGGATCGTCGCTGGCCGTCAATCCCCAGCAATTTTCACCGTAGCCGGTATAACCGCCCGAATTTTCGAGACACCAGGCTTGGTGAATTAGTGAAATGTTGCGGTTATTTAAATAATAATTCGTATGGCTGTCCTTCTTATGGCGCGGATCGAATCCCAAGAACGAATAATGCGTGAAAAACAGCGGCCCGCCCTTGTCCCAGCCGACATCCTGGGTAATTCCGTAAAAGGTATTGCCATTGTCATAGTAGGACTGCGAAGCCCAACCGTTTTCCCACAGACTGGCCGGGACCGAATGAGTCGGCGAGGCGATCGCCAGCAAATAGACGATCATACATTCATTATAGCCGTAGATCGGCATGTTCATTTCCCAGGCATAATTTGGCGACCAGTGCCAGTAAAGTGTATTTCCGTTGGTATAACGACGATACCAATCCCATTCAATCGATTCCCACAATTCGGTCGCAACCGAGCGGATTTGGGTTTCATCGGTATTTTCCTGGTCGAAATACTGGCGCACCGTCAATATTCCCTGGGCAACATAGGCCGTTTCCACCAGATCGCCGCCGTCATCTTTACTGCTGAATGGAATTGCTTCTCCGGTACTGCCATCCAACCAGTGCGACCAGGCGCCATGAAAACGGTCGGCGTTCTTGAAGAAATTCAGCATTTTTAAAACATGCGCAGCCCCTTCGGCGCGGGTGATGAATCCGCGTTCAATAGCGACCGGAACCGTCATCATGCCCATTCCCGAACCGCCGGAGGTCACCGTTTCCGGGCCGTCCGGATAGCGTTCGCGGGCCAGGCCCGAAACCGGATGCGCGTATTCCCAGAAATAGCGAAAGGTCATTTCCTGAACCATATCCAGCAAGCCCTCGTCGTCCAATGCAGCCGTCGTGGCGAATGCCTGTCCCGACAGCTCGGATTCATTATAACTCTCGTCATAGGCGCTGACCTTATAATAATAACTTCGTCCGACCAATCCA
>JAZDEI010000163.1:0-7220 GCA_043808945.1 Fidelibacterota bacterium
AAAAACGGACGCGAATACATCTTCTCGATTATTGCCAATCATTATCCGACTCCGACCAGCGCAATTAATGAGGCGCAGGACGCGATCGTCAGCCTTTTATACAACCTTGAATATTAGATCGGATCGTAATTAATGCCTGAGCGTCATTTTCCGGAAAAATTGCTACAGAAAATCCGAACCGCTCCGACTGACCCGGGCTGTTACATTTATCATAATTCAGCCGGTAAAATAATCTATATCGGAAAAGCAAAAAATATCCGTAACCGGGTCAAATCATACTTTGTGAATGGTTATAAAGAACCGAAGACAGCCGCTTTGATCAGTCATATCGCTGAAGTGGAATTCATCGTAACGAATTCCGAGATCGAAGCCCTGATCCTGGAAAATACGCTGATTAAAACGCACCGTCCGAAGTATAACATCTTTTTCCGGGACGATAAGTCCTATCCGTATGTCCGTATCACCAATGAACCTTTTCCGCAGGTATTTATTACCCGCACCGTCATCCGTGACGGGTCAAAATATTTCGGGCCGTATACTGATAGCCGACTCGTCCGCGAAACGATCGAAATCGTCAAGAACATTTTCCCCATCCGCAGTTGCCATCATCGGTTGAATGAAAAAACAATAGCCGCTGGTCAGATCAAGATTTGCCTGGATTATCATATCAAAAAATGCGAGGGGCCGTGCCAGGGTCATGTCTCGGGTGATGAATATGACCGGATGATTAGCCAGGTCGTGGCCTTTCTGAATGGGCGAACCGAAGAGGCTATCGCGTATTTTCGGGAGAAAATGAATAACGCGTCGGCAAATACTCAGTTTGAAGACGCCGCGGCTTATCGTGATAAAATCTCCGTCCTGAAGAATTATTCAAACCGCCAGGCGGTCGAGTTGAATGATTGTGTCGACCGCGATCTGGTCGCGATTCTGAAGGAGGCGGAGAATTGTTGTGCAGTCATTTTCCGGATCAGGCAGGGCAAATTGGTCGGACGCGATTCTTTCTTTCTGGCTGGCAGTGAAAATTACGATTATCCCGGAATTATTCGCGATCTGATCCTGCGTTATTACGGCAATGTGACCGGTATTCCGTCAGAGGTACTGGTGAATTACCTGCCGGAAGAACAAAAGATTTTGGAAAGCTGGCTTACAACCCAAAAAGGCTCGCGAGTCGAAATATCTCAACCTGTCCGGGGTGATAAAGCCCGCTTAATGAAGATGGCTTTACGCAATGCCGAATTACAGATCGGTGAATTACAATTAAAACAAAGCCAGAAGGTCGATTTTATTCCGAAATCTTTGCAGAGTTTGCAAAAAGAGCTCGGACTCAGTGAATTACCGCGGCGGATTGAGGCTTTTGATATATCTAATATCCGGGGTAAATTTGCCGTCGGTTCTATGATTACATTTATTAATGCCCAGGCCAAAAACAGTGAATATCGACGGTTTAAGATTAAAACAGTAACCGGCAGTGACGATTTCGCCATGATGGCGGAAGTAGTCCGAAGGCGCTATTCGCGTCTGATTCAGGAAGAGAAACCAATGCCGGATTTAATTCTCGTCGATGGCGGCAAAGGTCAGTTGTCGTCTGCCATGAATGTCATGCAGGCATTAAATTTGGCCGCGATTCCGCTGGTCGGACTGGCCAAACGGCTGGAGGAATTGTACATTCCACATCAGGAAGACCCACTACTTTTAGCGCGTGACAGCGCCGCTTTGAATCTGTTACGTCGCATCCGGGACGAAGCTCACCGTTTTGCCATTACCTATCATCGGAAATTGCGGAACAAAGGCGCCATTTCAACTCGCCTAGATACGATTCCCGGTTTGAGCGGAACCGTCAAAAAGGCCTTGCTGATCCAATTTAAAACAATCGCCAATATCCGGGCTGCCAAAACCGATGACCTGGTAAATGTCAAAGGTGTCGGATTGAAGGTCGCCCAGAAAATAAAACTATATTTATAACGAGATAAGGTACTTTTAATGCAGATTTGTGGTTTGGATGTCAAAGAGTTGGCCGGGAATTTCGGAACTCCGCTGTATGTCTATGATTTCGAACGAATCAGGGCAAACGCCAATCGATTGAAAAATGCGTTCCAATCATCCGAAATTACGACCGGTTTCTATTATGCCATGAAGGCCAATTCGCATCCGGCCATTGTCCGTCTATTAAGCGAGTGTGGTTTCGGAAGCGACTGTGTCAGTCCCGGCGAGCTGGAGATCGCTCTCAAGACTGGCATCCTGCCTGAACATATTTTATATACCGGCAATTACGAAAGTCGCGAAGATCTGGCGGCCGCATTATCGGCCGGTGTCACTATTAACCTCGATGACATCAATTCACTGGAGCGCTTACTGAGACTCGGCCGCCCGGAACTGATTAGTTACCGGATCAATCCGGGGAAGGGCAGAGGTAAATTCGAGCAGATCAATACCGGCGGAGATCGGGCCAAATTCGGTATTCCCCATGAGAAAGCCTGGATCGCTTATGACAAAGCCCGACAGGCCGGTATAAAACGTTTTGGCGCTCACATGATGACCGGTTCCGGTGTGCTGGATAAAGATCACTTCCCGCGAATGCTGGAATTATTGCTGGATATTTTGGGCGGAATCAGTCACAAACTCGGGATCACTTTCGAATTTATCGATATGGGCGGCGGCCTGGGAATTCCATATTTCAAGGACGGGCATGAACTTGATATTCAGCATGTTGGCGCCGAATGTCTAAAGATATTTAAATCCAAAATGAACAGCCTGTCGCTGGGCAATCCGGCTTTGCATCTCGAACCCGGCCGTTACTTAGTCGGAGACGCCGGATATTTATTGACGAGTGTGCTGGGCATTAAGGAAAGTTATCAAACTTTCGCCGGTTTGGATGCCGGATTCAATACTCTGATCCGGTCGGCATTGTACAAAGCCCAGCATCCGATCATTGTCGATGGTAAAGAGGACGAGAAAAAACTATTCCCGATCAATTTATGCGGTCAGATCTGCGAAAATACGGATATTTTCACAATCGGCCGGCCGTTACCGAAATTAACCGAAGGAGACCTGCTCGTTTTCACCCAGGCGGGCGCATACGGCAATGTTATGGCCATGCCGTACAATCAGCGCCTGAGACCGGCCGAAGTTGCGATCATCGACGGGAAAGCCATCGAAATTACACGCCGGGAAGTAATGGGCGATTACTGGAGCCGGATTAAATTTCCCGCCTTATCCTGATTATTAATCTTTTTCTGGAGCAATAAATGCAAAAACAGAGCGAACCGGAAGTCAATCTCCAACTGGCGATCGAACATGGACTTAATGAAGAAGAATGGAATAAAATTCTGCAAATTTTAGGTCGAACTCCAAATTATACTGAATTGGGCGTTTTTTCAGTTATGTGGAGCGAACACTGTAGCTATAAAAATTCCATTGCGATGCTCAAAACATTGCCGCGCAACGGCAAACGCCTGTTAGTCGGAGCCGGTGAAGAAAACGCCGGATTGGTTGACATTGGCGATGGTCTGGCGATCTGTTTCAAAATTGAAAGTCATAATCATCCGTCGGCATTGGAACCGTTTCAGGGCGCCGCTACCGGAGTTGGTGGTATTTTGCGCGATATTTTTACGATGGGCGCCCGGCCGATCGCATCGCTGGATTCTCTGCGATTCGGTCCGCTGGATGTTCCGCGGAACCGTTATCTGCTGGATAATGTCGTTAAAGGCATTGCCCATTACGGCAATTGCATCGGCGTCCCGACCGTTGCCGGTGAAATCGGTTTTGAAGATTGTTACACCGGCAATCCGCTTGTCAATGTCATGACGATTGGTCTGGTAAAGCATGAAAACGTGGTCAGTGGTGTTTCCAAAGGTGATGGAAATACCGTGATGATCGTCGGTTCTTCGACCGGAAGAGACGGAATTCACGGAGCGACCTTTGCATCGGTTGAACTCTCTGAGGAATCGGAAAGCCGACGCTCTTCGGTTCAGGTCGGCGATCCTTTCACCGAAAAATTATTACTGGAAGCCACTCTAGAATTAGCCACACAGGGTTTCCTGGTCGGTGTTCAGGATATGGGCGCCGCCGGAATTGCCTGTTCGACTTCCGAAATGTCGGCGCGCGGCAAATCCGGTATGATCCTCGATCTGAGTTCCGTACCATTAAGAGAACAGGGCATGAGTCCTTATGAAATCATGCTTTCCGAGTCGCAGGAACGGATGCTGGTAGTTATCCGGAAAGGTTTTGAAGAAGAAACTGCCGCAATTTTCAGGAAATGGGATTTGAATTGCGTCAAAATCGGCAAAGTGATCAATTCCGGAAACCTGGATATATTCATGAATAATAAAAAGGTCGGTTCTCTGCCAGCCTGGCATCTGGCGCTGGGCGGCGGCGCTCCGGTTTACATCAGAGAAGCCAAAGAACCGGCTTATCTGAAGAAAGTCCAATCCCGCAATCTTAAGAAATTATCCGAACCGAAAGATTTTAATAAGGTTTTATTACAGCTTTTAGCCTCGCCGAATATTGCCGATAAATCCTGGGTTTACCGGCAATACGATCATTCCGTCCGTTCCAATACGGCCGTTTTGCCGGGCAGTTCGGCGGCAGTTATTAGAATTAAAGGCACCAAAAAAGCATTAGTGACAAAAACGGACGGAAACAGTCGTTATACTTATCTGAATCCGTACAAAGGCGGAGCGATTGCAGTTGCCGAATCGGCCCGCAATGTGGTTTGCTCAGGTGCAAGGCCGATCGCAATTACCAATTGCCTGAATTTCGGGAATCCTTACGATCCTGAAATCTATTACCAGTTCAAAAATGCGGTTCAGGGCATGGGAGATGCCTGCCGTGTATTCGATACCCCGGTAACGGGTGGGAACGTCAGTTTCTACAACGAATCGCCCAATGGCGCTATTTACCCGACTCCGGTGGTCGGCATGGTCGGTTTGATCGATGATGTCAGGAATATCACGACCTCCTGGTTTAAACATGATGGTGATTTCATTATGTTACTCGGAGCTTTGAAAGGTGAGATAGGAGGTAGTGAATATTTAAAAGTAGTTCATAATATCGTTGCCGGCGACGCGCCCGATATCGATCTGACATTTGAAAAACGGATCTATAATGCCACCCTGGAAGCAATTCACAAAGGAATTGTAAATTCAGCCACGGACGTCTCGGATGGCGGGCTGGCTGTAGCTTTAGCGGAGTCATGTATAACGAATCCGGAAAAGCCGCTTGGCGCTTCGGTTTATATCTCGCGCAAACTTAGAAACGACGAACTGTTTTTCGGTGAGAGTCAGTCAGTTATCATATTATCGATCAGTGAAAAGTATCTGCTCGATATGGAACGGATCGCCTCGAAAAATATAATTCCGTGCGTCACGATCGGAAGGGTAAAAGACAATGGTCGATTAAAAATTAACGAAATAATCGATCTGCCGGTCGCCGATATGCAGAAAGCCTATACCGAGACAATTCCCAACATCATGAATATATAATTACCATGGAAAACCTGATCGAACAAATCGTTTCCGAAATCGTCCCGGTCAGACGACAATTACATGAAATCCCGGAACTCGGTTACCAGGAATTTCAAACAACTGCCCGGATTGCCGAATACTTAAAAGGAAACGGATTGGCATTTCACCGGTTTCAGAACCTGAAGACCGGCGGTTACTGTGATGTCGGCAAGGGTGACATAATCGCTTTCCGGTCAGATATTGACGCTTTACCGATCAATGAAGATAAAAATCACTCCGTTCGTTCGCAAAGAGCCGGAGTAATGCACGCCTGCGGACACGATTATCATATCGCTTTCGGATTGGCGCTGTTAAAATACTTCGCAAATCACGAGGAACAACTCAAATATCGTCTCAGAGTGATCTTCCAGCCGGCTGAAGAATCTGTTCCGGGTGGCGCTGTTGATGTCTTAAAAGAAGATATCTGGGAGGATGTCAAGGTTATTTTAACCGCACATGTAAATAGCGATCTGGCGCCGGGTAAAGTCGCACTATGCGCAAATACTGCAAGCGCATCTTCGGCAACCATCGAACTATCGTTTGTCGGTCCTGGCGGACATACATCCAGGCCGCATGAAACGGTCGATCTGATCAGTGTCACTGCCATGTTCATTACCCAGATCAATAATTATCTGCATGAACATGTCGATCCGCGCAATCCTTTCGTGCTGGTTTTCGGTGAAATTAAAGGAGGGAGCGCCCACAATATTATCCCGCAGGATGTAAAATTGAGAGGCACTCTCAGGACATTCGATAATTCTGTGAACCGGCTCATTATCAGTTTATTACAACGATATTGTAATGCCTTTGCTGAATTATACGGATTTAAAGTAAATCTTAATATTCCGTCAATTTGTCCGGTCGTAAGAAATGACAGGGCGTTATTTAATCATTTCAGAGAATTCGTCAATAAAAATAGCATTTTTGATGTATTGATAGAAAATGAAAAGCCTTCGATGGGAGCCGATGATTTCGCTTATTTCCTGGAAAAAGCGCCCGGTTTATATTTCAGGATCGGGGCCGGATCGAAGGGCAGCGCCCACAGCAGTTCGTTTCTGGCCGATGAAAATTTACTGTTACCCGGTTGTAAAGGTTTTATTGAGTTTATTGAATATCTAAACCGCTGAGTACGTTGGGATATATTCAGATTTTAAAGAAGAATTAGAATTTCTTAACTGGTAATGGTTAATTAAAAATATTACAGTGTTTCTTTGAGTCTTTGCGGTAGTAAAGTACTCAGGTTTATGAAGGAAAACCGTCCGGATTGTTTTTCTGCCAATTCCAGGTATCCCGGCACATTTCATCAATTCCAAGTTTTGCCGACCAACCTAATTCACGGTTGGCTTTAGCTGGATCGGCATAACATTCGGCAATATCGCCTTCACGCCTACTGACAATTTTATAATTAATCTTTTTCTTTGACGATTTTTCGAGAGAATGGATCATCTCCAAAACACTGTAACCCTGGCCGGTACCGAGATTGTAGACGCGGTAATCCGGCTTTTCATTAAACATTTTCAGAGCAGCGATATGTCCACGTGCCAAATCGACTACATGAATATAATCGCGCACACCGGTACCGTCCTTAGTCGGATAATCATTTCCGAAAACATTCAGATAAGGCAGACGTCCGACAGCTACCTGGGAAATATAAGGCACTAAATTATTTGGAATACCGTTAGGATCTTCACCAATTAATCCGGATTCATGCGCTCCGAC
>JAZDEI010000164.1:0-2009 GCA_043808945.1 Fidelibacterota bacterium
TTTTCCTGCACATCCAACGGCGCCTTACTGTTATAATCGAAATTGCGAACCAAATCCATATAAGACGGCGTACTCGGTTGGGTTTGAGTCGGGGTCATTGTAACGGTTGAATCCGGTGGCCGCGCCTGCAACAGGTGCCGCCCGGCTCCGTTTACCATTAAAATAGCCGCAATTGCCAGATAAATTTTGGGGGTCGTTTTATTTTGCATAAGCATTCGAATTACACACTCCTAAGAACATTCAGCCCAACGTTGACATTTTCAGATAACTGGCAATGCGTTCGGGGCTTTGAGTAAAACATCACATTGGTCACAATTCATACTATTCGGATTTTAAAGATCGTAAAAGCATCGCAGCCTGTTCTATCATCGAGTCGTGATTATGTTCCCGGAAGCAAGACAGGACTCAGACGAGTCCTGTCGAATTACAAAAACTGTTTCCGAAATAACCGGGATTTCCGGGTCAGGCGGCTTTCGGCAAAGCCATACGGCAAAATACCATAACGAATAGCGCTACGGTTTCGATAATACCGATCACCATAAGGTAATTACCGCCACCCTTACCGGTTTCTGCCAAAGCATCACAAGCTTTAGCTGATGTTTTACCCTGCATATAAGCCGAAAGACCTATTGCAAGACCAGCGAATGTTCCTATTAAAACCTGATATAAATTACCAGATGGAAAAGCCGCTTTAATAATCGTATCTCTTAAAATAAAACCGTAAATCGTCTGGGAAAGCGGCGCGCCCACAAAGGCGATCATAAGAAAGGGAGCGGACTTGTTCAAAGAATAAGCTTTTTTCCAGGCGCCGATGGCAGCCATAGCGGCCACGCCGGCTCCCAGAGCTGATCCCATTGCAGACAATACCAGCGATAAATTAAAATCACCTAAACTTACCATATTACATCTCCTTTATAATTTTCTATTGAATTCACTTTTATTCCCGAAAAGGTTCATATTTCTGGCCGGTCCACTGCATCCCGAGATGACCGGAGAATTCCAGCATGTTGAGCCGGATACCATGCACGATGACGGACATCATACATAAAACAATATTCAGGCTGTGGCCGAACACAATAATTAAAATAGCAATAATTCCTTTTAACAAATTGTCAACACCGCCGCCGAGTGCCATATTGTTAAAACTGTCCTCCACAGCTACACCCGCCAAACCAACGGCAAATAAACGCACATATGAAATTACATCACCGAAAGAACTGATAATGCTTAATGGCAAGTTTCCGATAGTCGCTCCGATACCCTTCCAGAAATGCCCCTTGAGGTAATTATCGAAACAGGCGATCATGATTGCCCCAATCCAAATCAAATGCAAGGCTATATCGGGAAGTGGGTCGGATAAAATTAAATTACAGACCAAAAAGAACAAACCCCAGACTACGCCGACCCAACCTAATTGCGCGAGAGATTGAAGTGAATTGATTTTCTTTATACCATTCAAGATATGCCCGATCGATAAGTGAATCGCTCCGATTAAAAACGTCAAATACATCAGGAAGATTGATACCTGATCGGGATTTTTACTAAATGTGGCTACTTTGTCAACGATCAACGAACTGAAAAGCGGCAGACGTGCCACTGTTTCAAAGCCGAACCATGTTCCGGTAATAGCTCCCCAGAATATCAATGCTCCGCTAAGTATATAAACCAACCAAAATATTTCCGGTGAAGCCTGTTTATTTTTTCGCCGCAGGATAATTGCTGTAATCATAAAGATAAATCCATACCCGGCGTCACCTACTATGAGCGCAAAAAACAAACTAAAGAAAGCCAGAACCCAAAAACTAACATCAAATTCCTGATAACCGGGAATCGTTCCCATGAAACTAAAAATCGGATCGACCATTTTTAGCCAGCGCGGCTTGCTGATCAGAGTCGGCACTTCCGCCGGATCGTCGGGATCATCAGCGAGATAGCCCCATCCTTCCTTTTCAGCCAGGTCTTTGAAGGAGTTTAGATTTTTTTCCGGGCAATAACCTTCCAGGTAGACA
>JAZDEI010000165.1:0-2819 GCA_043808945.1 Fidelibacterota bacterium
TACCACCAGATGTCGGTTTTTCCGTCAGTTTCGTGTTCCCAGAAATAGAGCAGGGAATCAAATGTTGCGATAACCTGTGGCTTACGGTCATCACCTTCAACGTTCGATAGATTAATCAGTTCTGGCGACCATTCTGAATACCACCAGGCAGATTTCCAGAAGATTTCACGGTTACCGGGAATTGAATCGGAATCGAATAATACAAAGTAAGGGGTGGTAGTTCCGAAAGCCTTTTTAATCGGAATATCATACCAGAAAAAAAAGGGATTGGTACAGTTATAAGATAAACTGTCAGGTAGATTTAATAAATTTTCGGGTTGAATTCGCCAGAATCCATCAATGTTTGACTGATAAACAATGTCTTCCGTATAACTAAGACCCCACTGTGGATTTATATCATTTACACCGAACGAAACCTGTCTGATCGACCAGTCTGGGTTCTTATAATAATTGTATTCGGCATTGAAGATATTAGAATTACCGTTTTGTTCTTTTACATAAATAATTGACGTAAAGTACTTATCATCATAACCGGTCAATTCAGGGCTACTGCATACGCCGCTATCGACCAGAAATGGGAAATTATATCCGTCTGTATTTGGAAGGAACGATTTTATATATAAAAGTCCGCTGTCAATATAGGCGATACGCGTATTATTCATTGAGAATTTTTCTTTTTCATTAAGAGAATCACATATAGTCGTGATCTGCCCTAATGAGTCGTTATAGAAATTCCGGTAAAGTATCCTCCAGTAATTGCCGTAACTGTTAAGCCAACCAATTCCATAATTGTTTTCGTCATATAAGTAGACTAATTGAGGCAGACCCGAGTAGGCTGTATCCCGGTAAATGGGGATGTCTTCTCCGATTTGTGGATATACTTGTTTAATGTAAATCGTCGATAGCGAATCGGTCTGATTTTCCCAGCATATAAAGGCGGTAGACATCACTTCATGGTAAATATGTTGATCAGGAAGAATAAAATTCAGATTATTGCCGGGAATCGTTATCAGCGGGGCAGAAGCCTTCCCAATGGCAGAGCCAATAAAGAGTGCAATCAGCAGACTTATGAAAAATCGTTTCATTTTGGGCCTCCTTCAGACATTTTTCGATTACTCTCATTGACAATATACATTCCAGCGCCAATAAATGTCAATTAATTTGTTGTACGGTAATGGATTAATTATGTCGGATAAGTTCGGGGAAGCAGGATTCTAAACGGTTATTTCCGTTATAAGTATATCGAAGAACCGGTCACAAGCCTGCTTTTCGAGCCAGGGGCGATGTCCGCACCGTTCCAGCAGGACAAAGTGGAAGTCATTTAGCAAATGTGGAAAAGTAAGTCGGATCGCATCGGCCGGATGCGGATCGTAATCGCCATGGATGGCTGTAACCGGACAGGTGATTCGTCGAACTTCGGCGAGCAATTGGCCGGTCTGGCGTAATTGCGCAGCCTCTGTCCAGACTTTTCGGTAAATTTCGGCCTGAAATTCAATTGCGTCCGGTTCGCTTTCGAGCGGATCGAAGGTGTCGGCTTTGGTCAGTAAAGTGCTTATCCGCCCGAAAATTTCAGACTTGTTCTGTGTTGACGGATCATTGATAATCTGAAACGCGGAATCGAGCATCGTCCGTTCGTTTCGATTCAATCGTTTCAACCGGGTGTCGTTTATCCCGACTGTGTGATGCGGTTCTAATGGCGGGCAACCGAGCAGGATCAGATTTTTTACGAGCGTCGGATATCGGGCGGTCAGGAAAATCGCCAGCCAGGCGCCCCACGAAAAGCCGACCAAAGTCACGGGCAGGGAAGCGTTTTTCGATAAAACAGCGTGCAGTTCGGCGACCTGGCCAGTGACGGAATCAGCGGTCTGAAGCGGCTCCAAAACGCCGCAGGTTCGGGCGAGTTTATGCGCTACCGGGGCCATTTCACCGGGTGCCCCCGGGCCGCCATGTAACACTGCGATATTATAAGGTGATTGACCGTAGAGTCTGAAATTCTCTTTCATTCAATTGCCGGTGCTATCGTTTGACTCTGAAATTAACTCGAGGTGATTAAGTGGTGCCCAACCGCCTTGACCGTGAGATTTTTCCGCCATTCCGAATCCACCGATAATTTCACTGATCCGGAGCATTTCACCGACCTTAAGGTTCAATTCCCTGGCGTCATATTCTTTTAAGAAAATCCCCTGATTGTCATCAACGGTGATGAATTGTTTCGGTACCCAGGCGTGTTGACCGCTGGCGCCGGTGCACCAGATCCAGCCCTTCCAATCAGGATCATCAGAATATTCCTGTCCGATAGTGACATGCTCGCCCTTCCGGAAGTGGATTGAATCCGGGTAAGGCGAATTGTAGAGTTTATTAACCCGATAAATCTGCATCGGTGAATTTATTTGATCCGGTTGTCTTTATGATCGAAAATTATCTGGCAGTCGTCGTTGAAATCAGGGAAGAAAAGGTCCTCTTTTTCCAGCTTCGGGAAGTCCTGCATATAGGCGTTGATCAATCCGGCATTTTCAAAATCATCAATGGCCTTTGCATATTCCTGGCGAATGATGCGCCGGCCGAGCACCGGATGGTCAATGGCTTGATAACAAGGGTGGTATTGCGCCATGAGACTAACCGGAATCTGCGGATCGATCTCCGCCAATGCGCGAAAAATTCGGGCGCTGCAACTGCGTCCGCCAGGCAGGACGAGGTGGCGGACGAGCAGTCCTTTTTCCGCGACACCGTTTTCATTGACAATTAGCAGACCAACCTGACGGTACATTTCACGCACAGCCGCGACATTCACTGCAAAGTAATTCTGTAATTCCGAGTAT
>JAZDEI010000166.1:0-4522 GCA_043808945.1 Fidelibacterota bacterium
AGAGCCCGGGAACGAGACTCAAGACACCACAAAAACGCACATGTAATCTGACTACATTGCTCCGCGGTGTAGCCTCAGAACCGTCGCAGCGCAGAGCGCAGCGTCGAGAAGGTAAAATCCTGACTAACATGCCCTCACTAACTATAGGTTACATCGCTCTGCGGTGTAACCTATAGTTACTGCCTGTCGCGACACCGAGCATCGTGACGAGATGAGGATGAGTAATGAAGCAAGAACGAAAATAAACTCGTTACACTGCTCTGCGGTGTAACGGTATTCAGGATTTATTCTTACACTCTAATCATTCCATCGGTAATGGTAATGAAATTATCGGTATAATCTTTAGCCCGCGGATCGTGTGTGATCATGATGATGGTATTGCCTTCTTTCCACAAATCGACGAAGAGTTCCATAATCTCCACTCCTGATTGGGTATCTAAATTACCGGTCGGCTCATCCGCGAGAATGATATTGGGCGAATTCACCAGCGCCCGGGCGATAGCTACCCGCTGTTTCTGACCGCCTGACAATTCGTTGGGTTTGTGATCCATGCGGTCGGCCAGCCCGACCTTAGTAAGGATAGATACCACTTTTTCCTTGCGTTTTTTCCCGCCGACACCGGCAAATAGCAAGGGCATTTCCACGTTTTCATAGGCCGAGGCGTAGGGCAGGAGATTGAAATTCTGAAACACAAAGCCGATCTCTTTATTGCGCAACTCCGATAGAGTATTATCATTCATATTTTTAATATTCTGGCCGTTAATAATATACTCTCCGGTAGTCGGTTTGTCGAGGCAGCCCATAATATTCATCAGGGTGGATTTGCCGGAACCCGACGGCCCAATAACCGTGAGAAAATCGCCGCGTTTGATATGAAGATCGATTCCACGCAGGGCTTCGACTTCAATTTTTCCGGTATTGTAAACTTTGCGGATATTTTCCATTTTTATCATAATGAAACTCCAATTCTATTCGTAATGCAAGGCTTTAATCGGGTCGATGGCAGCCGCCCGGCGGGCCGGGAAAAATCCGGATAACAAGCCGACAATTCCGAGAATTGTGCAGGTGCTGATGGCAATTGTCCAGGAAAACTCCGGGTTGGATAGAATTTGCATAGCCATGTTCTTCCCAAAATCAGCATTTTCCTGGGGAATTTTTTGCACCAACCGGATAATGGTATAGGCCACCGCACCTCCGATGAATCCGCCGGTTAAATCGATCAATAATGCCTCGATAATAAACTGAGTCTTGATCAGCGATTTTTTAGCCCCGATGGCGCGTTTAATACCGATTTCCTTGGTGCGTTTCTTGACGGTCACGAACATGATATTGGCCACGCCGATACTGGCGATGATCAGGGTCATGGCGCCGATAACGCCCAGGAAAATGGTGATTCCCGTAAAGGCTTTTTTGGTTTGCTGTGAATTCTTAATCACGTCCCAATAATGGAGCGCGTTATTGTCGTCGGGATGATAGCGGTATTTGCGGGCTAAAACCCGTCGAACCTGCTGGTTGACGTATTCTGACTTGTCAATCTCATTGACCTGGTAGATGATCCGGTCAACGTAAATATCACTGAAAATGCCCTTAAAAGTTGAGGCTGGCATAACGGCGGCGTCGGCATCCGGACCTCCGTACATTCCCATCTGCATTTTTTTCTGCATCACACCGATCACGGTGAATGGAATGTTATTGAGGAAAACGGTTTTGCCGACGGCATCACTGTCGCCCATGAGTTTTTTCTTCAGGTCACATCCCATGAAGACCACCCGGCGGCGCAGCTGCAGATCGTTTTCATTGATGAATCGTCCGCCCGGTTGGGGAAATTGGGAACGCATATCTTCATAACCGATGGAACTGACGCCGCGCACCCGTTCATTGACAACGGTTTCTCCGTATTTATAAGTAATACCCCAGGCGTCGTATTCGCCGGCAATCCGGTCAATCTCCGGAATACTGTTTTTCAGGAGATCACAATCTTCTTCAAGCAGATGAATGCGGCGTCCCTGCGGCAGGCCTTTGTATTCGATACTGGTTTGGCCGCCGTAAAGAATTACGATATTATTGCCCAGTCCTTTTTGCCCGCGCAGCATTTGGGTAGACAGTCCCTGTCCGAAGGAAAGCAGCAGGATAATGGTCAGAGTGCCCCAGGCGATTCCCGCGATTGTCAGAAATATTTTACGCCGTTCCTTTTTCAATTCCCGGACAAACAGCCGAACGAGCAACAGGTTTTTAATGAAACTATTTATTTTTTCGGCCATGATATTCCTGATTTTTAATTATTGATTGCCACCACCGGGTCCATATTAGAAGCGCGTTTGGCCGGGCCCCAGCCGGCGATAAATGTAATAGCGGAAATGATGATGACAGTTATGATTGCAACGATGGGTTTTAGGATCAGTACGCCCACAAATTCCTGGATCGGAGCTTTATTTATGAGTAAGATCAGAAGAACAGCGAATAAAAATCCTGAAATTGTTCCCACCATAGAAATGACGAAGGTTTCGATCAGATACTGAACGAGGATGACTCGTTTTTTCGCACCGATAGCGCGTTTGACGCCAATTTCCGAAGTGCGTTCTTCGACGATGACGTACATGATATTGGCAATGCCGATGCCGCCGACAATCAGTGTCATAACGCCCACAATGCCAAGGAAAATTGTAAAGCCGTTGAAAAAGGTGCCCAGGAACTGGTCGTATTCGGTGGTGTCCCAGATCGGCAGAGCTTGCGTGTCTTCGGGTGCAAAGCGGTATTTTTTAGCCATGGCCGCGACGATGGCGTTTTTCATCTGGCTGGTTTGGCTGACATCTTTTGCCCTGGCGACCAGATTATTTACATAGCGGGCGCTGTAAATACCAAGAAAGGTGGTGGTAGGCATAAAAATCGCATTTTTGTCCTGGCCGTTATAACTACCGTCCTGTTCTTTTTTAATAATCACACCGATTACGCGATAGGGTATGCCATCAATTAACATCATTTTACCGACCGCATCTTCCTCGCCGAACATGGTCTTTTCGACTTCATCACCGATGAATACCACCCGGCGTCTTTTTTTTATGTCGAGATCGGTGATGAACCGGCTGCCTTCCCGCGGAACCATGTTACGCATATCCTTGAATTCCGGCCACACAGCATTAATGGTGAAATTTTGTTTCTTATCGTTAACATTAACCGGGATGTCGTAGCGTGAATACTGAGGTGAAATATTGCCGATGAGCGAAACCTGATCTTTCAGATATTGAGCGTCGTCGTTATAAAAACTTAATTGTCTCCCTTTCGGGAATCCGCCATAGCTGATACTGGTTTTTCCCGACCAGATCACACAGATTGCTTCTCCCATGCCATGCATGGTTTTAGAAGTATTGGCTTTTACGGCTATTCCAAAAGTCAATAAGAGGATTACAGAGGTAGTGCCCCAGAAAATTCCGAACAGGGTCAGCATGGTTCTGAGTTTTTGTTTGCTCAGTTCCCGGAAAATCATGCGAATGTTTTTAAAAAACACGTTTCAGTGCCTCTATTTAATCTCTTTTGGCGGACGTTCGACTAAAAGATCTTCGGCGTTAATGCCGGATTTAACTTCAGCGCTGATTCCATCGCTGAGTCCGATTTCGATAGAACGTTTCGAGACGATTCCGGTAACAGTATCTTCGACCTCAACGAAAACCGAATCGTTTTGAAAACTCAGCAATCTTTCGGGAATAGAGAGGACGTCTTCGGCCTTATTTAAAATAATCTTTGCGTTGGCAGAATAACCGGCCCGTAAAGTGATACCCCGCGTATCCACGATTTTGATCTCAATATCGAAAACCGTAGCATTGTTGTCCTTACGGGCTTTAGGAGAAATGCGGATAACTTCGCCGAGGATGGATTTGCCCGGCAGAGCACCGATTTCCAGTTCTGCCAGGACGCCAACGCCAACCTTGCCGACGTCAATTTCATCGATGGTGCCGCGAAAGATCAGACTCGACATGTCCGCCAGGGTGAAAAGTGCGGTTCCCTGCTGATAAGACGTCAGCGGCACAACCGGATCGCCGATCTTGACGAATTTTACACGTCCTGTGCCGTTGATGGGCGATTTTACAACGGATTCGACTTTTCCGGCTTGTCCTTTTTCAATTAATGATAGCCGGTCATTGCACAGATCTCGTTGGAGTTTGGCCTGATCGTATTTGAGTTTAATGCTTTCAAAAGCCTCTTCAGATACTAGGTTTTTGCTCAGCAATTCCACGTTTCGGTCATACTGTGTTTGAGCGTTCTTCAGGGCTACTTCTTTCATCTGCAAATCCCGCCGAACCTCGGTTAATTCAGTGGGTGTCGGATCAGGTGAAATCTGGACCATCAGATCGCCTTTGTGAATCTCATCGCCCACTTCCACAAAACGTTCAACTACAATACCGGCGATTTTCGATTTCACCTGAATTTCGTTTTCGGGTGTGATGGTGCCAATGGCCAAGGCTTCCTCAACGATTGTGGCGCGGGTTAATTGAAGCGTTTTGTAGCCCTTGACATTTTCGGTTTT
>JAZDEI010000167.1:0-2286 GCA_043808945.1 Fidelibacterota bacterium
GGCAGACGGGTGATTTGGTAGATTTTTTAAAGTGGTGGTCAGAAAACCACGGGCTTTGGCGGGGTCGCCGGCCATAAGGTAACAGCGGGCAATGTCTATTAAAACCGTGACGGCCGTTGGCACTAAATTTATCTCTTTCTGATATTCCATGACTGCGCCGATGTAATCATTTTTCATTTCACAGATTTGGCCGCGGGCATGATAGAGGAGATCGGATTGATTGTAATTACCGAAAATTCGGATTGCATCTTCCATTTTAAGGGCGGCCGATTGAGATGCTTCGACTTGCCCGGTCGCCGTGTAAATTTCCAGATAACCGGCGGCGGCCATTTTATTCCACGGATCGGCCAGATGATCTTCGATCAGTTTCAGATATGCCAGGGCGCCGGCCGGATTGCCGGTCAGGCAGTAATATTTCAGCGATTGGTCCATGATTTTGTTGAGCGCCAGGGTGGTGGGATTGACATATTCGGCCTGAGCGCGAAATTTATCATCCCGGGCGTTCAGGGCCAGACGAATTTGCCCGGTTCGTTCGTAAAAGTCCTGGAGAGCATTGTAAACTTCGGCTTTTTCGGCGGCAGTGCGGGCTTGCTGTAAGGCCGATTGAAAATTCTGGTAGGCTTGTTCGACCTGACCGGACTCAAGAGCGACATTCCCGAGTTGAACGGCCGAAGTGATATCGTTGGGGTCGATTATCAGCGCATCGGAATAATATTGCCGGGCGGTTTCGAAATTGCCCATCGTGAAATACAGATCTCCGAAGGCGGTGTATGTGCGATAATCCTTTGGACATTTCTCTTTATATTGATTGCAATATTTCAGCGCATTTTTGAAATCGCCCCGCCAGCGATAAATATCACCAATGTACTGCAAATAATAAAGACGGGTGGGATCAAGCTTCATGACGGTTCGGTATTCTTCGATCGACCGATCAGGCTCATTACGTTTCAGATATTCCGCCGCCAGGCTGAAATGTCCGCGAATATCGCGCGGATAGAGTTGAACCCACATCTCCGCCACGGCAAAACGTTTGTCGGGATTCTCCGTCACCAAATAATGTTCCTGTTTGATGGCGAAGCGCAGAAGTTCCGGGACTTTATAAATATGCTGAATCGCCATTTGCAGGGCTGATTGTGCCTTCCGGGAGCGGTTAGTATTGAGGTAACAACTGTAGAGCATCCAGTAGGCCAGAGTGAAGGTCGGATCGCTTGTGATTGCTTTTTCAAAATGGACTGTGGCGTTTTGATAATCGTTTTTCAGATTGACCAGATCGGAACCGATAAAATATTCATGGCAGGCTACCCGGTCGGCGGTCATCAGGGCGCTGACCGGCAGGTCTTCGGTACTCTCGATCTGCCAGGCCGGCAATCCGAGGTCATCTTTCAGCTGCCGGGTAATTTGATCGACTATCGTAAAGAAATCCGGATCGCGATAAATGTGTTCGACCAGCAGTTTGCCATTGTCGGTTTCATACAGGTAAGTGCTGACGACAATAGTATCATTCGCCATTGTAAAGGAACCGCCGAGAAAATACTCACGCTGGATTTCAGTGGCGATTTTTTTCTCAAGGCTCATCGGTAATCCGACGGCACTATTTAATCCGGCTTGCAGTATTTTCTGGTAGATCACATTGTCATAAGCCGAGTAAAGCGAAAATACCGGGTCCTGTAACAGGTCTATATGACAACCCATCATAAAAGCCGACTGTAACCAGTCCAACTGTGGCTGTCGGGATTTGTTCTGGAAAAAGAAAATCGCAACCCGGCGATTGAAATCGCCTTTCGGAATATTGCGTTTGATAACCTGTCCGAGGTCGTTTTTCACGGTGACTTGCGTGGTCGCCGAGCCTAATTCCTTGCCGGAAAAGATGATGAAGATCAGGACTGCTGTAAAAAATATGTTTATGGGAATGCCGACCTTTTCCGTGCGGGTCCATTCGTCGCGGCCAGGTTTGCCATGAAAATAGGCCAATAGACCGACGGTCGGCAGCATTGACATCAGGGTAATCAATCCCAGGTCGGTCAGGTAGGGCGAAATCTGATAATGTTCGACCAGCCAGCTCAGAAATTCCAGAATTGTCCAGCAGACTCCAAAGTAGATAAAAATAATCTGCGGTATTCTTCTCTCATTGAGACGTTTTAAAAGAGTCTGCTTCTTGGCGGTAGTTTTCTTTCTTGGCATTTAATTACTCAAACCGCTTTTTTAGACTCGTCAGCGCCCGGATTGGTTGCCGGAGACTTGAATTACAGCCGATTATTCTGGTCGGATCGGTTGGCATGTTATGCG
>JAZDEI010000168.1:0-19401 GCA_043808945.1 Fidelibacterota bacterium
AATTGTTTAAAATGGTGCTCAACAAAGATTACAGCCGCGCCGCCTATGAACACCAATTCACCCTGCGCACCGATAAACTGATCGCCAAACTTGACCGCATCATACCAATTTATCAGAACGAATCCGTTCCGGACGAGTTCAGCGCCCTGCTCGCTCGTCAGCGATTCGAACTGATGCAATTGCAGGAACGATTTCAGACGATTGAGATCAATCCGTTCCGGATTAAATAAAACTGAATACCTATAATCTTGCCTGATTGTTTTCCTTTTTATCAGAGTAAAATCATCCAATCTGGCGGGAATTTCAATCTTTTAGGGTGGTCGCAATATGCGACCACTTCAGCTTTCTCTGCTTTGGTTAGTGAAAACATAAAGTCAGAGAGAAATCGATCCGCGTATCGTTGGGACGCAGAAGAGGTCGGCAAGATCAGCATCGAGCATCACCTTTTGCCCGCGGATAAGCAGAATACACTTCTCGATCCGTTCCAGAGGAATAATTGTCGTGTTTGCCATAGCGTTATTTCAGTTCCTCAATAGATTATCAAACTTACCGTTACTATAATCTTATCAAATGTATGAGTATCGCGGTTGGCGCTGTTAATAACGGCTACCCGTTCATTTGATCAAAAGAAGTTTCCTTATTTGTGAAAATGATCCGGCTTGCAGATGATAAAAGTAAACACCACTTGGTAGATTTGCCGCATTCCATGTCCGCGAGTAACTTCCCGCCGACATTTCTTCATTATTCACTAATATTGTAACTTCCCTTCCAAGAAGATTATAAATCTTTAAAGATACTTGCGACTTCTTCGGCAGATCAAATAAAATCGTCGTTGATGGATTGAATGGGTTGGGATAATTCTGCGACAGCGCGAAAACCGTTGGTATTTCATTGACTAAATTTTGAACTTTCGTCACTCCGCGCGAAGAAGAGATGCCTGTTCTCTGATTATTCCCCTGGAAAGTACCCCATACGGGAATCTTTGTAGCTTGATTAGCAACGGATTTTGGAATTGGTGTTTCTAATCCATCGTATATCGCAATGACCTGGTTTCCAAGCGTCCCAAGATATAACGTTGAATTATAATAAAGGAGTGGTGCGACAATACTGGTACTCGCCTTGTAATACCATTGAACGGTCTTATTGGTATCCAAAGCAAATACTTCACCGTCGTCGTTTGCACAATAGATTATACCAGCATCGGATATGGCTGGAGTTGATTGAATCGGTGCCTGGGTTGTAAATGTCCACTTCACATTGCCGGTCTGAATATCCACAGCATAAAGTTTTGAATCTGTCGAACCGACATAAAGTGTTCCATTCGCGTCTATGACCGGAGAACCTGTAATAGAAGAACCTGTTTGGACCTGCCATACAATGGAAGGCTGTTGACCTGTTGGTATCGCAATTTTAAGTAATCGGCCAGTGCCAATGCCGAGATAGACGAATCCTTGATCATCTAACGCAATTGAACTTGGTGCCGTGTCCTGAAGAGCGATTTGCCAAGTCGGTGAAGCTGGTGAAATGAGAGTATTCAAATCAAATCCATAAATCGTCCCCTTCTGTGTTACAAAGATAAGTTTTCTGTCTCGTGAGATCACCGCGGAATTCTTGATTGGTGCATCGCTAAAGTAACTCCATGATATGAGTCCGGTGGTTTGGTTCACTGCAACAAAGTTTCGATTTGAAACTCCGATATAGAGCTGATTTGCGACCGAATCAACAGCAGGTGTAGCGGTTAATTCTCCTCCCAACGGTAAAGCCGACCAGATAGCATTGCCATCCTTGGAGAAGGCATAGAGATTTCGGTCGGACGACGCTATGTAGACGGTTGTATCGTATGCAATCGAACTGGATGATCGTACTTCACCCCCGACTTGAAGATTATAAAGCACATTCCCCTTAGTGTCCATCCTGTAGACGGCATCACCAGTAGCAATAGCATATAGAATATTATTGCCCAAAATGCTTAGACCAGCATAAACAGGTCCATTTAGATTAATATTGAACACTGATACTGGATTTATGAGAGGTGAAAAGCCCGTCACATAAACTTTTACTATCGGTTTTTGCGGATCATTACTTATGATTGTTAGGCTGTCATTATAAGAAATACCGGCAGTTGGTATAAATGTGATTTGTACACTATCCACACCATCTGGAGATATAGTAAGCGATTTGCGATTAACCGTAAATACTGCATTGGACGAGGTGATGTTCGAGATAAATAACGTACTATCGGTGCTATTGTTCATAATCTTAAGATACACACTCTTACCCGATCCACTCCCCACAGAGCCAAACGGGATTGAATTTGTCGAGAGTGAGATTGATGATGACCGTTGACGATTCAAGAGAATAGATACTGTGTTGGAATAATAATTCGCTACTGCAAGGTCAAGAGAACCATCGCCATTGAAATCTCCGGCTGTGACTGACCATGGATTACTCCCTACACTTGGTGTTGATCTTTGTGTAAATGTGCCGCTCCCATTATTTATGAGAATGGAAACGGTGTTGGAACCATAATTTGCTACTGCAAGGTCAAGAGAGCCATCGCCATTGAAATCTCCGGCTGTGACTGAATATGGATTACTCCCCACACTTGGTGTTGAGCTCTGTGTAAATGTGCCGCTCCCATTATTTATGAGAATGGAAACCGTGGTGGAACCACTATTCGCTACTGCAAGATCAAGAGAGCCATCGCCATTGAAATCTCCGGCTGTGGCTGAAAGTGGATTACTCCCCACACCTGGTGTTGAGCTTTGTGTAAATGTACCGCTCCCATTATTTATGAGAACGGAAATGGTGTTGGAACCACAATTTGCTACTGCAAGGTCAAGAGAGCCATCGCCATTGAAATCTCCGGCTATGACTGAATATGGACTACTCCCCACACCTGGTGTTGAGCTTTGTGTAAATGTACCGCTCCCATTATTTATGAGAATGGAAACCGTGGTGGAATTCCAATTCGATACTGCAAGATCAAGAGAGCCATCGCCATTGAAATCTCCAGCTGTGACTGACCATGGATTACTCCCTACACTTGGTGTTGAGCTTTGTGTAAATGTACCGCTCCCATTATTTATGAGAATGGAAACCGTGGTGGAACCACTATTCGATACTGCAAGATCAAGAGAGCCATCGCCATTGAAATCTCCGGCTGTGACTGACAATGGATTACTCCCTACACTTGGTGTTGAGCTCTGCACAAATTGTCCGCTGCTATTGACATCGCTCTTTATTAAGAAACTCCATGTGTAGCTCTTTGCTAAAGAATCCCCCACCGTGCTTTTTATTCCGCCCGTCAAGGTCACCGTTACGACATCACCAACTTTAAAGTCGGCACTGGGATCAATAGTTGCTGAATATGTTGAACTATTGTAACTAAACGTGCCAATATGCGGCCCACTCAGCGAGCCGTTCACTTTGATTGTTGAATTGTTAATTGTCGTTTGGTCAATGTCTCTATCAAATGTGACGGTAATATTAACATCCTTTTCGACATTGAGAGCGTTGCGCGTTGGGGTAAAAGATACAATAGTTGGTTGCGCCATTCCCCATAATGGTGCGACAATGACAATCACAGCATAATAAAGAACCTTTTTCATATTATTCTCCCTTTAGAATTAATGAAGATCAAATGCTACATAACGTCTTTTCCACTCATATTTACTGCGCACATTCATTTTTACATTCCCCTGCCCGCAGTTTCATCCGTTTCTATTCAGAAGATTACCGCATTGAACAGTTTCACTCATTCTTCAATCCCTTCTGTCCACTCGATCAACTTTCTCCTCAAATCCTCTTTTGACGGCAAATAGAGCTGGTATTCCGAGGCGTAAATGTTAGCCTCAGTTGGTAAGGTTATTTCCACGAGGGCCGCGTTCTTTTTCTTGCAGAGAATGATGCCGACGGTAGGGTTTTCGTTATCTTGTTTTACATAGTGATCGAAATAATTGACATACATCTGCATCTGTCCCAAATCCTGGTGGGTCAATTTGCCGATCTTAAGGTCGATCAGCACATAGCAATGTAATAACCGGTTGTAGAAAACCAGGTCAACAAAGAAATGTTCCTCATCAAAGGTAAAGCGTTTTTGACGGGCTTCAAATAGAAACCCTTTGCCAAGTTCAAGTAAAAAGTGCTCGATTTTATCGATAACGGCGTTTTCAAGATCGCTTTCGGAATATTTTGATTTTTCGTTGATACCCAGAAATTCAAGCACATAGGGATTCTTTAACATATCCTCCGGCCTGGTCATTATTTGCCCGTTCTGCGCTAGTTGGCGAACTTCCTTTTTAGAACGGCTTAACGCCAGACGCTCATACAAACTCGAATCAAACTGTCGTTTCAATTCACGGATAGACCAGTTTTGTTGATAAGTTTCAATCTCGTAAAAAGCCCTCTCCTTCTTATTTGCGATGCCCATGAGAAATACATAGTGTGACCAGCTCAGGGAAAATGCCCGATGCAAAGATAATTTTTCTCCGGTATTTCCGGATAACCGTAATTGGTCAGACAGCGTCTGACTTTTTGATATGTCGGGCGATTGGTCAGACAGTTGCTGACCAATTTGATTTCTATAGGTCAGATAAAATTGGCGTATAAGTTTGAGATTAGTAAGCGAGAAACCTTTACCGAATTCTGCCGACAGTCGTGCCGATAATTCCTTTAATGTTTCTTTGCCATATCCGGCGCGGGATGCGCCTTCCTGCTCGTTCTCGACAATCAGACGGCCGATTTCAAAGTTAGTAAATACCTGTAATGTATTGATATTTCTGGCAACTACCGACCGGGCAGTGATTATTCTCTGGCGAATCTGGTTGACTAGTTCCTGTAGATCAGGTTTAACCAAATCATTCATCCCTAAAATCCTTGAATGCCTGACCAGTTTTATGCTTTCGTTCACCTGCTGGTAGTTTCATCCGTCTATCAATTCAACTCTTTTAAATCCTTTTGCCAGAAGTTAATCCGGTGAAAATCATTTGTCAATACCGTTGTGCGCCGGTTGATCAAACAGTTTTTTCAAGGCTTTATTTAGCGGATCGTCTAATAGCTGTCCTTGTGAACCGAACGAACCGCCCGGCCGGACGGATCGGCCATTTTCTGGAAGGCCGCATCCCATTTCAAAGCCGTGGCCGTACTACAGGCGATCGAAGCCTCAAAAGGAACTGTGTCCAGTGCGGCCTGCGATGGAAAATGTGATTCGAAAATCTGGCGATAGAGATATTCTTCCTTGGTCTGCGGTGTCTTTTCGGGGAATTTATATTTGGCTGTGGCGAGTTTTTGGTCGCTGATTTCGTGTTCCGCGAATGCCTTGAGACTGTCGATCCATGAATAGCCGACGCCGTCGGAAAATTGCTCCTTCTGACGCCAGAGAATTTTATCCGGCAAATAACCCGGAAAGGCGCTCCGCAGGATATTTTTCTCGATGCGGCCGTCGCGGCACATTTTATCTTCCGGGTTGATAGTCATTGCCACGTCTAAAAAGTCTTTATCGAGGTAAGGCACGCGGGCTTCGACGCCCCAGGCCGCCATGGATTTATTGGCACGCAGACAGTCATAGAGATGCAATTTGCTGAGTTTGCGCACGGTCTCCTCGTGTAATTCCTGTGCTGAAGGCGCTTTGTGAAAATACAGGTAGCCGCCGAAAACTTCATCGGCGCCTTCCCCGGATAGCACCATTTTAATGCCCATGGCCTTGATCTGCCGGGCCATCAGATACATCGGAGTCGAAGCGCGTATGGTCGTCGTATCGAAAGTTTCGAGATGATAGATTACATCGGACAGGGCATCCAGCCCTTCCTGCACGGTAAAGTGTAATTCATGATGCACCGTGCCGATATATTTGGCGACTTCCCGCGCCGCTATCAGATCCGGAGCTCCGGCCAGTCCAATGGCAAAGGAATGCAAGCGCGGCCACCAGGCTTCCGAACGATCATGGTCTTCGACGCGCTTGGCGGCGTATTTTTTCACAATAGCGGCGACTAACGACGAATCCAGTCCGCCGGACAACAGAACGGCGTAAGGCACGTCCGACATCAGGTGAGTTTTAACTGAGTGTTCGAGTGCCGCTTTTAACGCCTGAACATCGGTCTTGTTATTAGCCACATTCGCATATTCCATCCACTGCCGCTGATAATACCGGCGCGGCGCTTCCATTCCGCTCGCCAGAAAATGTCCCGGCGGAAAAGACGCGACCGATTGGCAAACCGCCTGAATGGCTTTCATCTCGGATGAAATATAAAAATTACCATGTTCGTCATGCCCGGTATAGAGCGGGATGATTCCAAGGTGATCGCGGGCGATCAGGTAAAAGTCATTTTCATCGTCGTAAAGTATGAAGGCGAACATTCCACGCAAATCATCCAGAAATTCGACGCCTTTTTGCTGGTACAACGCCAGGATTATCTCGCAGTCGGATTTAGTCTGAAATTCATAACCGCAGGTGATCGTCGCCTCCAGATCGGCATGATTGTAAATCTCGCCGTTGACGGCCAGCGCATGAGTCCTGGCAGCATTTAGCAGTGGTTGGGCGCCGGAATCCACGCCGACGATGGCCAGCCGTTCATGCGCCAGGATCGCGTTTTTTCCGACATAAATGCCGGACCAATCCGGCCCGCGATGCCGTTGCAGTTTGGATTGGGCCAGTGCCTGTTTGCGTAGTTTGGCCTTATCCGTTTTTATTTCGAGAATACCGAGAATGCCACACATTTCCAAATTCCTTTTTTAAAGTATAATTGTCCGGGATCGATCTGCCCGAAGTCAATTAATTAAAATAAACTTACCGGTTCGGCCGGAGGATCGAAGCGTTTCGTATTAATTAAGTAAACAAAGAAACCGTACTATTTTTATTTATAATTTGTCAGGATTGATATTTCAACAATCCACTTTCAAAGATCACAAGTTTGGTCGAAGATACTAAAGTCGTGCGGAATTTCAAAGAAATTCACCAGGCGCTCTCTAATCTGCCGGGTATTTTCGACTTACAGGCGCCTGAGAAAATTGCCTTGCAATTAAAACGCCGTCGGGTGTAAATTCACCTGCTTTTTTGGCGTTAGCGAATGAAATCAAAGGAATTAAAAATGAAACCAAATATTCATCCCGAATATAAAGAAAGCACCGTATCCTGCGCTTGCGGCAATACTTTCGTAACGCGCTCGACGGTCGGCGACATCAAGGTGGAAATTTGCTCCGCCTGCCATCCGTTCTTTACCGGCAAACAGAAATTGATCGATAGCGCCGGACGGATCGAAAAATTCAATCGCAAATACAAACGCGATACCAACAAAGGTTAGCTGAATTTTAAAAACATAACGACTTCTTCACGACGGTGGAGAGGTCGTTTTTTATTGTTAATGGCACAAAAAATATTAGTCGGTGGACAGGCAGTAATAGAAGGCGTGATGATGCGTGTCCCGGGAGCATATGCCACAGCGGTGCGCAAACCGGACGGCGAAATCGAGATTCGGCGGGAAAATTTCCAATCGGTCTCAGAGCGCATTCCCTTTCTCAAGAAGCCGTTTCTGCGTGGCGTGATCAGCATGTTCGAGTCACTGAAAATCGGTTTTGGCACAATCCAGCTTTCGGCTGACATCGCCATGCAGACCGAAGCCGGAACCAAACCGCCGGCAAAAGCGACTGAAAAACTAGCGACCATTGCCACGACCGCCTTTGCGTTTGGACTGGGCTTTATTTTATTTGGCATTCTGCCGCTGTATCTGACGACTAAACTACTGAATATCGAACGTCTCGCCCTGCCTTTCAATCTGGTGGTTGGAGCCTGGCGAATTCTGTTTTTCTTAGTTTATCTCTGGCTGATTTCCCTGATGAAAGACGTTCAGCGGCTGTTTCAGTATCACGGCGCCGAACACAAAGTCGTTTTCACTTTCGAAAGTGGCCAGGAGCTGAACATTGCCAACACCCGGTTATTTACGACCTTCCATCCGCGGTGCGGTACGAGTTTTATCTTTATCGTGATGATGGTTTCGATCCTGACTTATGCTTTGATCGATTCGCTGGTAATTATGGCTTTCGGCTCGATCACCCTGGGCATGCGGATAATTTTTCACCTGACTCTTCTGCCGTTAGTGGCGGGGATTGGTTATGAATTTTTAAAATTGTCGGCGCGCTATCAAAAAAAGGCTTTTACCCGTTGGCTGATAGCGCCTGGTCTCTGGCTGCAAAGAATTACCACCAAACCGCCGAGCGACGATCAGATTGAGGTTGCGATTGCGGCTTTAAAAGGCGCTTTCGGCGATCAATATGAACGATTTGCCGGGCAGGAATATATTGCCGACGCGGTCGAGTGAGGTCTATAAATGCGTGAGCGGATTCAGGAAATTATCAAGCGTAATGATGAAATTTCGGCCGAGATGGCGCAACCGGAAGTCATCGCCAACCAGCATCGTTACCGCGACTTAGCAAAAGAACACAAGGATTTGTCGCAAATCGTCTCAAAAGGTAGCCGGTACCTCCAGGTTTTGGCCAATCTGGAAGACGACCATGCAATTCTCAACGGTAATGACGAAGATCTGAAGCAATTGGTGCGGGAAGAACTCGACGATCTCGAAAAACAGGAAGCCGACCTGCGCGAAGAAATGAAATTGTTATTGATACCCAAGGATCCGAACGACTATAAAAATGCGATCGTGGAAATTCGCGCCGGCACAGGCGGCGATGAAGCCGCTATTTTCGCGGCCGATCTGCATCGCATGTACCTGAAATTTGCCGAGCGTAAAGGCTGGCGAACCGAGGAACTTTCGAGCAGCGAGATCGGTTTGGGAGGATTTAAGGAGGTCATCTTCCTGATGTCCGGCGATAACGTCTATGGGACGATGAAATTCGAATCGGGCGTGCATCGCGTGCAACGCGTACCGGTGACCGAAACACAGGGGCGCATTCATACTTCGGCGGCCACCGTGGCGGTTCTGCCGGAAGCCGAAGAAGTTGACGTTGCAATCAATGCCAACGAACTGCGGATCGACACCTATCGCTCCAGCGGCGCGGGCGGCCAGCATGTCAATAAAGTTGAGACGGCCATTCGCATCACACATCTGCCGACCGGGCTGGTAGTCACCTGCCAGGATGAAAAATCACAGTTCAAAAATAAAGAGAAAGCCCTGAAAATTTTACGAAGCCGCTTACTCGCGCTCAAAGAGGCCGAACAGGAAGCCGAGATCGCCGCCAAACGGCGTAGTATGGTCAGCACCGGCGACCGGAGCGCTAAAATCCGGACCTACAATTTTCCGCAAGGACGCGTCACCGATCACCGTATCAACCTGACACTTTACCGGCTGGCGGAAGTAATGGTGGGCGAAATCGACGAACTGATTTCCGCTCTGCAAATGGCGCACAATAGCGAACTGCTGAAAGGCTGACCAAACCAACCGGTCGCCCTTCGTGACCCCCACTAAAATATTTTTCCGGATAAGAAATCCACTTGTTCAGCGCGAAAACAATTTTAAATTTCGGGCAGCTATATGGCAGACTCAACACAGCAAATCTGGCGGATCATCGATGTCCTGAAATGGTCGAAAGAATATCTTAAAGAAAGGCAGGTTGAGTCGCCTCAGATCGAAATCGAATGGATTTTACGGGAGGTGCTCAATCTCAGCCGTCTCGAAATTTATCTGCGGCACGAACGGCCGCTGTCGGCCGACGAACTGGCCCGGATCAAAGCGCTTCTTCTGAAACGTGCCGCCGGACAACCGATCCAGTATGTACTCGGTAGCGCCGAATTTATGGGGCTGACGTTCAAAGTCGATCCGGCGGTGCTGATTCCCCGCCCGGAAACCGAAATCCTGGTTGGAAAGGTGCTGGAAAAATGTAAAGCCAGGAACTGGTTGGCGCCGCGTATCCTTGACATCGGAACCGGTTCGGGGTGCATCGCGATTGCCTGCGCCTATTTTCTGCCGGATTGCCGAGTCGTAGCGGTAGACATCAGTTCATCAGCGCTCAAGATTGCCCGCGAAAATGCCGCCCTACACTCCTTTAATGACCGGATCAATTTTTTGGAGATGGATATTTTAAAGCCGGATTCCGGCATACCGGGCGACTTTCAGATTATCGTTTCCAATCCGCCCTATGTAGCCGGTGAATGGTTCGCTAATCTGCCGGTATTGGTCAAAGAGCATGAACCGGAAATTGCCCTGAATCCCGGAGATGACGACCTGCTGTTTTACCGGTGTATCAGCAAATTGGCGCCTGTAGTCGGTGTATCCGGCGGTTTGGTAGCCATGGAAATCGGCGGCGATTATCAGGCGCCGGCCGTGATCGGGCTGTTTTCGGGCGATTCCTATAGTTCGGTCGAGGTGATCAAAGATTATGCGGCGCATAGCCGGGTCGTCGTAGCGGAGATCGCCGCATGAAAAAGGCCGGGGCTTATCTGAAAATCATGCGCCCGTTAAATTTATTTCAGGGCGGCATTGCCGTTCTGGTTTGCATGACTCTGGCCGATCCGCGGCCGGCCTGGTGGAAAGTGTTATTGGCAATCCTGATCGTTTCGGCATACACCGGCGCGGGTAATGCTTTGAACGATTATTTCGACGCTGAGATCGACCGGATCAATCGTCCGGAGCGCCCGATCCCGGCCGGTTTAATCCAACCACGGCCGGCGCTGGTTTTTGCCGGTGGGCTGTTCGGATTGGGAACCGCCGCAGTTATTCCGGTGCTCAATAACCAGACGATGATCATTCTGATCGCCGCCTTGTTCTTTCTGATTACCTATACGCCGGTTTTCAAGCCGCGGCCGCTCTGGGGCAACCTGATCGTTTCGGCCATTCTCGGTCTGACATTTTTATTCGGGTCGGCAATTTTCGGCGATATTCGTCCGGGCATTGTGCCCGGTTGTCTGGCGCTCGGCTTCAATTTTGTACGCGAGGTCGTCAAAGATATGCAGGATGTGAAAGGCGATTACTCGCAGGGTGCCCGCACTTTTCCGCTGGTTTACGGATTACCGGCCGCCCGCCGGTTGGTAATTGCCGCCACGCTGGTTCTGATGATCGGCGCGCTGGTGCCATTTTTTTTTAAAATTTACGGAATATTTTATCTCATGATCCTGGTTTTGACGGTTGAAATTCCGCTGGTTTATGTTATATTTTCAATCAGCCGCGACACCTCGGTTGCCAACTGTGGTCGTCTTGCGGCGATTTTAAAAGGAGACGTGTTTTTTGGATTGCTGGCTATTTTTGCGGGAAGGTTTTAAATGACGCAATTCGTTCATCTGCATAATCATTCGGATTACAGTCTGCTCGACGGAGCGCAGACCATCGAATCGTTGATTCACCGGGCAATCGAATTAGGAATGCCGGCGATCGGCCTGACCGAGCACGGCAACATGTTCAGCGCCGTGCATTTTCTGAAAACGGCCAAAAAATGCGGCATCAAGCCAGTGCTGGGCTGTGAAATTTACGTAGCGGACAACGATCGTTTCGATAAAAAATCCCGAGAGCACGGCGGCGGCGGTTATCATCATTTAGTGCTGTTGATTCAAAACAAACAGGGCTATCTGAACCTGATTAAACTGGTCAGTATCGGTTTTCTGGAGGGCTTTTATCACCGGCCGCGCGTCGATAACGAACTACTGCGGCAATACAACGGCGGTTTGATTGCCCTGAGCGCCTGCATCAAAGGCCGGATTCAGGACACAGCTATTAAAGGCGATTATGACAAAGCCCGGCAACTGGCGCTCGAATATGCCGAAATCTTCGATGGCCGCTTTTACCTGGAAGTTCAGAATCACGGCATGAAGGAAGAGACGCTCTGGTACGATTATGCCAAAAAAATTGCAGCCGAGACCAATTTACCGCGCGTGCTGACCAACGATACACATTACACTCTGCAGGAACATTGGGAGGCGCATGATGCGCATCTCTGTATCGGCACCGGCAAGGAAATGAGCGATCCGGATCGATTGAGCTACTCCGCGCACGAATACTGGGTTAAGACCGCGGACGAAATGGCGGCGCTTTACCCCGGCGATACGGAGTTGCTGGACAACAGTCTCAAAATCGCCGGGCAATGTGATTTCAGTCTTGAACTAGAACAGTATTACCTGCCGAACTTTCCGATTCCTGAAACCGCAAAAGATCAGGCGGCCGATGAATATCTTAATACTTTGGTCGAAGAGCGACTGGCTGAACGCTATCCGGAAATCACACCGGAGATCAGAGAGCGGATCGATTATGAGATGGGCGTCATCCGGCAGATGGGCTTCGCCGGTTATTTTTTAATCGTCCAGGATTTCGTGCACTTTGCCAAGGACAACGACATTCCGGTCGGTCCCGGGCGCGGTTCGGCGGCCGGCAGTATCGTCGCTTTTGTGCTCGGCATTACGAATATCGATCCGCTGAAGTATAAACTGATCTTCGAACGCTTTTTAAATCCGGAACGGATTTCGATGCCGGATATCGACATTGATTTTTGCGATACAAAACGCGCGCAAGTGATTGAATATATCCGTGAGAAATACGGCGAAAACTGTGTAGCCCAGATTATCACTTTCGGAAAAATGAAGGCCAAAGCCGTGATCCGCGACGTCGGACGGGTAATCGGCATGCCGCTGGCCGAAGTCAACCGCATCGCCAAATTGATCCCCGAGCAATTGAATATCACCCTCGAAGCCGCCCTGAATAATACGGCGGATTTGCAGGCTACGGCTGAAATCGACGATCAGCATCGTCAGCTTTTTGCCATTTCCAAGGTGCTGGAAGGTATGAACCGGCACGCCTCCACCCATGCTGCCGGGGTCGTGATCGCGCCCGGCAATCTGACCGACTATGTTCCGCTCCATCAATCTCCCAACGGTGACGTCACGACCCAATTCGATATGAAATGCATCGACCAGATCGGCCTGCTGAAAGTCGATTTGCTCGGCATCCGCAACCTGACCGTCATTGATAATACTCTGCAAAGGGTGTGCGCCAAAGGCATTGAACTTGACATCGACAGGATTCCCGAAAAGGATGAAAAAACCTTAGCCTTATTCGGCGAAGGCCAGACGATCGGTATTTTCCAGTTTGAATCTTCCGGAATGCGCGAGTACCTGAAAAAATTGAAGCCGTCCGGCATCGAAGACCTGATCGCCATGAACGCGCTTTATCGTCCCGGTCCGATGGACATGATCAACGATTTTATCGACCGCAAGCAGGGCCGCAAGCCGATCACTTACCTGCATGCTCTGCTGGAACCGATTCTCATTGACACTTATGGCATCATCGTCTATCAGGAACAAGTCATGCAGATCGCCAACCGGGTTGCCGGTTTTTCACTGGCAAAAGCCGACGTGATGCGTAAGGCCATGGGTAAAAAACAAAAAGAGACGATGGAATCTCTTCAAAAAGAATTCGTGGATGGAGCCGTTAAAAACGGCATAACCCGCCCCGTTGCTGTTCAGATTTACGAATTGATCCAGCGCTTCGCTCAGTACGGATTCAACCGCAGTCATTCGGCCGCCTATGCCATTCTGGCTTACCAATGCGGTTATCTGAAGACCCATTTTCCGGCGGAATTCATGGCGGCTAACCTTTCGAGTGAAATCAATAACACCGACCGCATTACCATTTTATCGAACGAAGTCCGCAATATGGGCTATGATATTCTGCCGCCCGACGTGAATTACAGCGACGTTCAGTTTGTGCCGGAAGGCCAGGCGATCCGTTACGGCTTGTACGCGATTAAAAATGTCGGTGAAAAAGCCGCCGAAAATATCGTGGCCGCCCGCCAGCGCGAAAAACAGTTCCGCACTTTCTTCCAATTCACCAATGCGCTTGATCTGAAAAGCGTCAGCCGTAAAGTCTTAGAGAGCCTGATCGCAGCCGGTGCGACCGATTCGCTGGAAGGTACCCGCGGCCAGAAATTTGCTGCAATCGATACCGCCATCCAGTATGCGCTCCGCAGTCAGGAGGAAAAAAACAATAATCAGGTCAGTCTCTTCGGCCACAGCAGCGATTCCGCGCAAGACACGCAGATTGAGCCGCGCCTGCCCGATGTGCCGCCCTGGGACGATTCCCAGAAATGGAACAAGGAAAAAGAATTGCTCGGCATGTACCTGAGCGGTCATCCCTTGCTGGAATATTCAACCGAAATCGAATCGTTTTCGAATTACGACTTTACCGAGCCACTGTACAATTATGATAAAGCTACCGTCAAACTCGGCGGCCTGATCGCCGGTATCAAAACCATGACGGATAAAAAAGGCCGTCCGATGGCTTTCATCAACCTGGAAAGTCTGAATGGCAAGGTCGAATTACTCGCGTTCTCCGATATTTTTGAAAAGTACCGGGAACATATTAAAGTCGATCATCCGATTTTTGTGGTCGGAACCGTTTCCTGCCGTAGTGAAGATGATGCCAAAATCCTGGTCGAAGAAATCAGCCCGCTAAAGGGATTACTCCATCGCAAATCAAAAAAATTACATGTGCGGATCGATATTAATCGATTCAGCGCGGACGATATGCAAAACCTGAAAATATTGATTGGTAAACATCCGGGCGATTGTCAGCTGTTTCTGCATCTGAGCGCCAGCGACGGCGCAAGCAAATTAATTCGCTCCGGAGCTCTGCGGGTCAGCGCCGACCGCGATCTGCTCGATATTTTAAAGAAAACCTTTGGCGACGAAAACGCCTGGGTGGAATAATGATCGCAGTCATTCAAAGATCGAAAGAGGCATACGTTTCAGTCGATGCTAAGATCGTCGGCCGTATTTCTCATGGATTGGTGATCCTGATAGGTGTCTTCCGGAATGACAGTGCCGCGGATGCGGCTTTTCTGGCGGACAAAATTTCCGGTCTGCGGATTTTCGGCGACAAACAGCAAAAAATGAATCTTTCGATCAAGGACGTCGCCGGCGAGGCTTTGGTCATTTCGCAGTTCACTTTGTGCGGCGACTGGCGCAAAGGCCGCCGTCCCGGTTTCAGCGATGCCGCCGATCCGCAAACCGGACGCCAATTATACGAGGAATTCATTGCCTGTCTGCAAACCGCCGGCGTGCCGACCCAACAAGGAATTTTCGGCGCCATGATGGATGTCAATTTGACCAACGATGGTCCGGTGACTTTTGTCCTGGACAGCCGCTTTAAGTAAAAACATGCGTGCGAAAGAACCAGCCCTTTATAAACTCCCGATCACCGAATGGCCGGAAAGCGACCGCCCACGCGAAAAACTGATGCAATCCGGGCCGCTGAAACTGACCGAAACGGAACTGATCGCTATTTTATTGCGATCCGGTTCCGGCGGCAATTCGGCTTTGGACGTCGCCCGTGAAATGCTCAGTAAAAGCGGCGGGCTGAACGCGCTGGCGCAGATGGATTACCATGACATTCTGGGGATGAAAATCAAAGGCCTTGGTCCGACCAAAGCCGTAACTATTGCGGCCGCTTTGCAATTGGCCAGACGCCTGCAATCTGCCAGCGTCATTCTGCCGGATATGATCATTCGCAACAGCGATGAAATCGCCCGCTTGTACGGCCCGCGTCTGCGCGATTTGAAAAAAGAAATCTTCATGGTCGTCCTGCTCGCCAGCAACAATAAAATCATCCGCGATACGATCATCTCCGAAGGGATATTGAACGCCTCGGTCGTCACTCCGCGTGAAGTTTTCCGCGAAGCTGTCCTGGGAATGGCGGCGGCCATCATCCTGATCCACAATCATCCCAGCGGCAATCCCGAACCGAGCAGTGAAGACCTGCAATTAACCCGCCAGATGAAAGAAGTCGGCCGGGCGATGAATATTCCTCTGCTGGATCATATCATCATTGCGGGTGAGCGCTTCACCAGTTTTGCGGATAAAAATTTGCTCTGATAGACCTTTAATGTTAATTTAAGCTTCGGAGAATCTTCTTAAAATGACTGACGAAAATCTAAACTTACAGATTACTGAGAATGCCCGAAGCGCAATGAATCTGGCGCAGACGACGGATCCGGCCAATTATTTCCGGCTGTTTGTGAGAGGTTACAGTTGAAGCGGACCCCGGCTGGGGCTCGCTCTGGAAGAGCGTCACGAAAACGATGAAATTTTGATGATCGATGATGTTAAAATTGCCTTTAGTCCGACTTTGAAATATTACCTTACCGGCAGAATAATCGATTACCAGCGGGATTACTTCGGCAAGTGGGATTATGTGGTTTACGGAACCGCCAGTTGTTGCTAAGAGACGGGTAGATGTAAAAAGTTTTATGGGGGAATAAATGGAAATAAACGATCAGGCGACCTTACATCAATATATTGATAATACGCCGGATACTTACCTGATGCCGCTTCAGGCGGCGCTGAGTCTGGCTGACGGTGAATATCAGGCGGCGATCGATTTATGCCGGCGCGATCTGACCATTCATCCTTATTCGGCGATCGGACATTTTATCTGGGCGCTCACCGCCCAGGCGATGAATGACATCGATGAGGCCGTTGCTCATTTACAATCGACAATCGCGGCTGACAGTTATTTTTTGCAGGCATATTACAAATTGATCGAACTGGGGCAGGGCTACCTGAATCCCTATCAATTGAAACACTATTATGAACAAATTTGCCGAATAAATCCGTTCGATCCTGACATCGCCGCCAAATTAGCTGCAATGCCGGCCGACCTGGAAATGCTGTCCGCTCAGATGAAGATCAAGCCGCCAGTTGCTCCTAAAGTCGAACCGCCGGTAGCTGCACCGGCTATAAAACCCAAACCAGAAGAGGCACCCGTTGCGCCGCCAACAGAGGCCGAACCGCTGCACGGCGCAGAACAACTCTCAAAATTTTTCGAGTCGTTGAAACAGGCAACCGAATTGCCCAAACCTCCGGTCGTCACCGCGGAACCCTCCATCCCGGAAGAAGAGGCGCATATGGGGCCCGTTGATCTGCCGGAAACTAAACCAGCAATGGAAGATATGGAACCAATCAACGATTTCGAAACGCCGACCATGGACGAGTCTTCAGAAGAAACCGCTGCTAGACCCGAAAAAGCATCTTCAATCAATGATTTGTTCAGCCGCCTGCGCAATAAGCCGCTCGAGGAGGTTCAAAAAGAGAATTGGATGCTGGAACGGGAAACTACCGATAATCCATCATCACCAGTCCCATCGTCACCCGTATCACCTCCACCGCCACCGCAGCCGGCACCACAGCCACCAACACCACAGGCGCCACCGCCACCGGCAGCATCGGTTCCACCCACACCCGCTCCGGACGAACCGCTCGCCGCAGATTTGGTTTCGAGGCTACAGAATATGCTCACTCCCGAACCATCTGAATCTCCTGCTCCGGAAGTGCCGGAAATAGAAACTCCGATGCCGTCCGATGTTTCCACAGAACAGGATTTTACCGAGGAACAACCGGTAGAAATCACTGAAGACGAACCGAAACCAATCGCCACGCCGGAGACGACCTCGCCGCCCAAGAAACGAGCACAGCGTCCGGCGAAAAAAAACAGCGGCCAAACTAACAATATTTCGTTTCCGATTCCCACCTGGACATTGGTTGATGTTCTGACTAAACAGAAATTATACGAGCAAGCCCTGAGTATTCTGGATATAATCGAAACCAAGTCCAAGAAACCGGCCGATCTGACCAAAGTTCAGGAAAATCGCGCCGAGATCAGCAGGTTAATGGCTGAGGAGCAATCCGGCGAAGCCTGATTATTCGACCGGCGGATTGATCAGAATTTCATAGTCGATTTTAGCGGTTTTTGCCAGCATAGCGGAAACCGAGCAGTATTTATTTTGAGACAAGGCTACTGCTTTCTCAATACTGTCCGGATTCAGGTCTTTACCGGAAAAGATGTATTTGAGGTGAATGTGAGTGAAAACCCGCGGATGCTCTGCGCGGCGTTCGGCGCTGATCTCGATTTTGAAAGTCTCGGCCGGTGTTCGCATTTTCTGTAAGAGGGATTCGACATCCATCCCGGTACAGCCACCTAAGGCAATCAGAACCATCTCCATCGGAGAAGTCGCGGCGGACTGTCCGCCATGCTCTTTTTGGGTGTCGAGCACAACCCAATGGTTGGACTCGCCTCGGGCGATAAAAGTATTGTTTTCGATTCTCTGAACGATCATATTCATCTTGAAATCCCTTTCAAATTGATTGCCGTAAGTTCAGCGCTGACGGTTGATTTTAATTGAGGTGCTATTTGTCGCAGGTTTTAGACGGGTCGTTCAGTTTCAGACAGGCCAGGAGATTGTGGGTGACATTGTCCGGCATCTCTTCACATTGATCGGCGACCCGGTAGATTTCGATCGTTTGTTTGATTTTATCAACGTAAACCTCGCAATTATGGCAGGCATCCATGTGATCACGAATGATTTTGCAAGGCGGTGAATTCAAATCGCTGCCCATGTATTCGCAGATTTCGCGGAGTAGTTCTTCGTTTAGTTTCATAACATGGCTTCGGCTTTAACCGTACTTTCCAATCGTTCTTTCAAGAAATTGCGGGCGCGCATCAGACGGATTTTGGCGTTAGAAGGTGTGATCTGCAAAATCCGACTGGTATCTTCCGTCGATAATTCGTGCAGATCGCGCAGGATAAAGACCGTGCGGTAGATTTCCGGCAGCTGCTCGATCAGATGGTCTAATTTCTGTCGAAATCGGCGGTCGTTGATGACATCGAAGTCGAATTTCGGCCATTCGCGCACGGCATCCGTACTGACCCGCTCGAAATCAGGATCGTCGATCGAGATGTGGTCGTATTTATGCGGTTTGGATTTAAGTTTGCGCAGGCCGACATTGACTGCGACCCGATAAATCCAGGTATAGAAAGAGGATTTACCCTGAAATTGACCGATTTTCTTGAGCATTATCAAAAATGTTTCCTGTAAAATGTCTTCAGCATCCTGGCTGTTACCCGAGAGACGCAGACCGAGATGATAAATCCGGCTGCTGTAATTGACGACCAATTGTGATAATGCCGCCCGATCGCCCTGCTTGGCGCGGGCAACTAACAGTTCTTCTTCTGACAGATTGGTTTCCAACGCTGCGTAATTTAAACATTGAGGTAATCAATTCCATCACAGTTTTTAGATAATATATCAGCCGAGCCGTTACAACGACCGACCGGTCGCTAAATGGTCTGCGCAAGGATCCTGAAAAGATTATTATTCGCCTGGAAGCCGTCAACTGGCGGGTGTCGTCAATTGCGCGGCCAGAGTGCGAGCGGTCCGGGCCGGGGCATAATCCGGGTCGGCGTTCTGCCAAATCTTCAAGGCTGTTTGCACATATTTTAAGGCTAAATTCGATTCGCCGAGCGTCTTACAAACCCGCGCCATTTCTAAATTGGCAGACGGGTGATTTGGTAGATTTTTTAAAGTGGTGGTCAGAAAACCACGGGCTTTGGCGGGGTCGCCGGCCATAAGGTAACAGCGGGCAATGTCTATTAAAACCGTGACGGCCGTTGGCACTAAATTTATCTCTTTCTG
>JAZDEI010000169.1:0-11142 GCA_043808945.1 Fidelibacterota bacterium
CTTATTTAAAATAGAACGAAATATAGACGCAGTCAGTAGCACTGCCGATTATTCCCAGTTTTGTATTCCTGGGTTCAGTTGTAGCCGAACCTATGATTCTTTCCCTGCCCCATGTATATTCCAAACCGAACCAGGTACTGTATGAGAGGCTTATCTGATCAATTACCCACCATTCAGCCCCGATTGAAAGTCCACCCCAAAGAGTTCTGGAATTACAATTTCTCACGCTCTTTAAATACTGAGAAGAGAGTTCCATTCCGGCCTGAGGAGCGATGTACAAAGCCACCGGACCTTTCTGAATCGGATAGTAATAAATCCCTGCGTCACATTCAAAGCTTCTGTCGATTTCTGGATCGTCATCTTTATCGGCTTTATCTCTCTCGGAACTAAAGCCGAATCCCATCCCTAAAGCGACCTTATTCATGAGAAAATACTGCCCGCCAATATAAGTATCATCGTATGATAATGTCGACAATCCGTTGAAAGGAAAAAAGAGCGATGCCGATCCTTTCTGAGTCTGCGGTGTGCCGCCGATCGCCAGGCTGGCGAAAATTAACATTACCAGAATACTAATAATCAGATTTGACTTTTTCATTTTTAATTCCTCCATGAAGTTGATGAAAAAATTGTTTTTACAATAAAATTAATTTCTCCTGCTCATCACCCGCAACGATCACTTCTCGGTCTTTGGTAATAAAAACATTGATCTCCGAGCGCACGGCCATCTCGCCGGGCAGGTAAATGCCAGGTTCGATCGAGAAGCAGATACCGGGCACCAACTCGCGTTCATCTTTCGTTTCCAGATTGTCGATGTTGACGCCGTTACCATGCACAGCATGACCGATGGAATGACCGGTACGATGCACAAATGAGTCGCCATAACCAGCGTCGACGACCACCTTCCGGCAAACATCATCGACTTCGTACCCGAAGCATGGTTCGTTGGCGCAGAATTTTTTCCGGATAAAATCACGGGCGGCATTGCGAGCCCGTACAACAGTATTAAATATTTCGATATATTTTGCCGGAGGATTCTGGCCGATAAACCCGCACCAGGTAATGTCGTAGTAAATCGCCTGATCGGATTTTTCGCGCGCCCACAGGTCGATTAACAACTTGTCGCCCAATTTGATCGGATAGGTATTCGCAACAGTCGGTTCGAAATGCGGATCGGCCGGATGTTCGTTGACGCCGACGATTGGATGCTCGTCGTCATCGGTCAAACCTTCCTCATTAAAACGCCGGACGATGAACTGCTGGACTTCAAATTCGGTCACTGCTATTTGATCTCTAATCCGGGCGCCGATCAGAGCAAAGACCTCATCTTTGATCTTCTGAATTTTTTCGCCAGCCCGCAGATGTGAACGATAGCCATCATCGTCGATGATCGCTTCGAAAATCTGTACCAAATTGGCTGAAGAAACGATCTCCACTCCGAATGAACGGATCAATTCAATCGTCCCGCCATCGACGATCGAGACGTACGGAATATTGTTGTATGGCGAATATTGCATCGCAATCCGGCGACTATTTTGCAGGATCTCGCGCAGATTCCGGTGCTGCTGTTCCCAACTGCGGTAAACGATTTTATCGCCTGTCAGCGGGTCGATCTTGGTTGACTCGACCGCCGAGACCAATTTAGTCGGCGTCCCGGTAGCCGGGATAAAATAGTACCAGCGGCGGGTTACAAACATGTTCGGATTCAACCCGAGGATGTGATAAGCCATTTTATCACGGTTGTGAAAATCGTAAAAGAGCCATCCGTCTAATTTTTGTCTGCGGATTTCGGCCTGAATATTTTCCAGATTCATCATCAAGCAACCTTTCCTATTTAATGATTTTAGCAATTTTTTTAAATATGTCATTGGAGGCATCTTTCAGCATTTCGAAGAGCGCCATTTCAACACTGGTACTATGCACACCGAATGCCTCCAATTTGCGTACGGCCAGGTTCGTGTTCTCCGGCTTCCGGCTGGAAATACAATCGGTCACTAAATGCACCTCGTACTTTTTATCGACCAAGTCGCGGCAGGTTTGATAAACGCAAATATGCGACTCGATTCCGCAGACAATCACCTGGTCGCGGTTACTCTTCCGCAACTCGGTCATGAAATTATCTTCACTGCAACAACTAAACGTCATCTTAGTAATCGGTTGATTTTCTGCCAGCAGAGATGCAATTTCCTCGTGTGTGCGTCCCAACCCGTCCGGATATTGCTCGGTAAAAATGACCGGTACATCCAGCACCTGTGCTCCCCGGATCAATTTCTTAAGGTTTTCCAACAAGAGTGGATAGTTATACATCACCGACAACAGTTTCGGTTGAACATCGATGATAACTAAAACCGACCGATCGTTTTTCAGTTTCATTTTACCTTCCTCTCTGTTTTAATATCCTTTTCGGTGTCAGTCAGCTTTGACCACAAACCGCGAAAATGCAAAAAATACAGCAACCCAACCAGTAAAAAGATCAGGATCAGGTTTTTTATCGATTTTCGCTTGGGACTCACCGGATCATTTTTTCCTTACATTGCCAAATATGAAACCTTTTTTGGCAAATTTCAATAGAAATGTCACCCTAACCTTCCTATGCTGAAAAGGAATTTGGATAATTTTGTCTCATTTACCAAATTAACAATGTAAATTTGTGAGGACATACAGTGCAGAAATCTCCGGTTTTAATTTTCCGTAAAATCTCGCTCACCGCCTGGATTTTCATTGGTATTTTCAGTGGAATAGCGGCCGGTTGGCTGATCGGTTCTCCAATTGTACGGTTCGCCGGTATTGTGGGCGAAATATTTTTACGGCTGCTGAAAATGGTGATCGTGCCCCTGATATTCACTTCGATCACAGCGGGAGTTCTGGGGCTTGGCAACTCGAAAAATCTCGGTCGGCTCTGCCTCAAGACAATTGGCTATTACCTGCTGACCAGCCTGGTAGCAATCCTGACTGGTTTGTTCTTAGTCAACCTGATCCGGCCGGGAGTCGGCGCTAATCTTGGTTTGGCGGCCAAGGTCACCTCTTCGGATTTACCGACTGGCTCGCTGAGTGAAATTATCCTGAGCATGATCCCGGAAAATCCGATCGCCGCCATGGCGCATGGTGACATTTTACCTTTGATTTTTTTCTCGATTATATTAGGTGTCAGTATCACCTTGATTCCGAACAAACATTCCCTGATTCTGTCCGATCTGATCAACGCCGGATTCGAAGCGATGATGAAAATTACCCGCTTCGTCATTAAACTGGCCCCGATCGGTGTTTTCGGACTGATCGCGAAAATCACGGCTACGACCGGGATGGATGCTTTTAAGCCGCTCGGATTATATTTCATCACCGTTTTCGTCGGTTTGATAATTCACTTCTTCATTAATTTGCCGTTGATTATTACACTTTTCAGCCGGAGCAATCCATATAAACATTTAAAGGCAATGAGTCCGGCTCTGCTGACGGCTTTCACGACATCATCATCGTCGGCTACTCTGCCGTTCACGATTTCGGCCGCCGAAGAACGCGCCGGTATCTCGAACAAAATCTCGAGTTTTGTCCTGCCGCTGGGCGCCACAGTCAATATGGACGGAACAGCGCTATATGAGTGCGTGGCCGCCATGTTCATCGCCCAGGCTTACGGAATTCATTTGGCCTTACCGGCGCAATTCATCATCGTCTTCACGTCCCTGCTGGCTTCCATCGGAGCTGCCGGCATCCCGATGGCCGGGCTCGTAATGATGACAATCGTCCTGAAATCAGTTGGTTTACCACTCGAGGGCGTCGGATTGATCTTGGCCGTCGATCGGATTCTGGACATGCTCAGAACGACGACTAATGTCTGGAGCGATGCCTCCTGTGCCCTGATTATTGCCAAATCCGAAGGCGAATTGCACGATCAGTGAATACTCTCAGATTTGAAATAATAGCAAAAGCATTGACATTGATTAAAAAGACTCTTAAAATTAACCTGTTCTTTTAAACAAGTAAACTCGGAGGGTTTTATGAAGAAGTTAGTGGTTGTTTGCGTTTTGCTGGCTGTAGTTGCCTTGATTTTGGGGATAATCACACAATTGGTTGGTCATTCCGTAATCGTTTCAGCCGCCGCATGGACTGGTCTGACACAGACGCTGTTACTGTTTGCAATTGCATTCGGCGTTTGGGGTCACGAGTGCTGCAAGAAAGAATAACCAACTGGTTGTTCAAATTTAAAAGTCCCGGCTCGTCCGGGACTTTTTTTTTCAGGCAGTCTGGATTGGATTTTACCTGATCTGAATCCAGACCCGGCGATTGCGCGGTCCGTCGAATTCACAGAAAAATATACCCTGCCAGGTTCCCAGGCACAAAGTTCCTTTCTCCACCAACACCTGTACGCTGTTGCCAACTAATGTCGCTTTAATGTGAGCGTCGGCGTTGCCTTCAATATGAGCGTATTTTTCACCGAAAGGTGCCAGTTTATTCAGCCGGGCGAGTACATCAGTCGCCACATCCGGATCGGCATGTTCGTTGATGGTTAATCCGGCAGTCGTGTGCGGACAAAATACCGTACAAATTCCTTCGCTGATTCCGGCTGAGCGGACGATTCCGGCCACCTGTGAAGTGACATCAATCATTTCAATCCGCTGTGTTGTTCGTATTGTAATTTCCTTCAATTTGACTTTCTCCGTTTAAGTTTTTCGCTCTTTTTTGCGGGCAGAAGGAAAAAGAACATTGTTTAATATCAGGCGATAACCCGGAGAATTTTTATGTAATTCCAGCTTCGTGGGTGGATCGCCGACGAAATGCTGGTAATCTTCCGGGTCGTGGCCGCCGAGAAAAGTAAAGGTCCCCTTGCCGTGATTACAATGAATATAACGCACCTGATCGCCACCCACTACTTCGCCCATGATAACGACTGATTTTTTAATTAAATCCCGGCGGAAACCGGTCGTCTGCCCCATAAAACCCTTCACGACTCCGACGTGATCCTGTGTCAGCATGGTTGGCACCGGGTCCCACTTGGCCGAGAACTCGAACAGCGAGAAATAATCGGCCTCGGCGCCCGGCGCGATCGCCTGAAAACTGGGTGGAATATCAATGTCCGAATATTCATAAAGCATCGGATCGAGGTATAGTTTGAAATTTTCGAAAGCCAGGCATTTGGTAAAATCCAACTTGTCATTCGCGCGCGGATCCGCCGGATCGCCGTCGTAAACATTCGCGGCTATGTCGACATTTTCCGCCGCGAGAGCAATGTCCAGCGCGTCGGTTGCCGAACACATTGCGAATAGGAACCCCCCGCCATCAATGAATTTTTTAATGGCGCGGGCGACGGCTTTTTTCTCCTCAGAGACTTTGGCAAATCCGAGTTTTTTCGCCATGGCTTCATTATCCGCAACCTCATTCTGATACCAGGTCTGGTTATGATAACTGGAGTAAAATTTTCCATACTGGCCGGTAAAATCCTCATGATGTAAATGGAGCCAGTCATAATCGGGCAGTTTTTGGGTCAGCACTTCCTCGTCCCAGAGAAGATCGTATTCAATCTCGGCATAGGTCAGCGCCAGTGTGACGGCATCGTCCCAGGGTTGTTTGCCGGGCGGCGAATAGACCGCGATCTTGGCGGATTTTTCCAGCAGAACTACATCCATGTTATTCTGCTCGATCACGGCATAAACCTGCAAGACCTGCGCCGCTCCAATCTCCTCATAAGACACCCCGCGCAGGCGCATTTCCTTCACGATTCCGGGGTAATTATCGATCATGAACGCACCACCTCGATAATTTAAAAGCCATTCGACATTGACGCTCTGCTTCAACGTCCAGTATACAATGCCGTAGGCCTTGAGATGATCGCTCTGGGTCTGATCCATCGGAATCAGAATCTTCTGGGCGAACAACACGGCCGTCGAATTCAACGTTAGCAGGAGCAATGCGACCAATTTTCGGATGCGTTTCATGGTTATCAAATCTCTTTCTTCGGTGACGGATTTTGCTGTAGTTCACGCAGGCGTTTCCGGGCAATGTCGATCAGCAGTGAATCAGGGTATTTCTCGAGGACAATTTCATAAAAGCGCGCCGCGAGACGCAGATCGTCGTCGCGTCGGTCGGCTACTTCCGCCAGCATAAAAGCCGCCCGATCGGAAAATTCGTTGCCAGTCACGAATAATGGTTCGGCGGTCACTTCGGCATCATTTGATCGATGAAATTGCAATTGAATTTGCATCAATCTGAAACGGGCTGCTGAGTTGATCGGCGCCAGTGGATATTCCGACAAAATGAAAGCATAAACCTGTTCGGCCTCGCTCAGTTTATTCTGGCGAAAAAGCAGTTCGGCTTTGGCGAATTCGCTAAAAGATTTCTGCCCCGGCGCGTCGCTTTCCACATAATTGGAACGAAAGAATCCGTCAAATTCGACGACATCGTTAAACAACGGGTGCGCCGTACCGAGCAATGCAATCAGGTCATTAATTCCGGCGCTCAACGAATCGAAATCCTGCGCCAGAAATTGAGCCAGAACCAGATCCGCGCGTAAATCTTTTTCATAAGTCGCACCTTCCCAACGGTCGACCGCCCGGCGGAAATGAATCGCGGCTACGCGCGGGTCGCCGCGTGCGATCAACACGGCGCCGATCCGTTCCTGACATTGTGCAATCAGGTTCTGGTCGCGGGTTGCCGTCAGCACTTGTTGAAAAATAGATAACGCACCGTCGAAATCACGCACCACTCTGAACCGCAGATCGGCCAGCCGGAATAGCGCCTGCGCCGAATAAACGCTCTTCGGCTGAGTTGCGATTACCGAATCATAAATAGCAAAGGCCTTCTGCAGATTGGCGTGATCCTGGCTGACCTGCTGAACAAATTCGGTGTTGAAAAACAGGTTTCCGGGATAAAAATAATGTAAAGGTGCAGCCGTTGTTTCCTCGAGTACGGCTTTTTCAAAAGCATCGGCCAGTCCTAGAAGCGCTTGTGGCGCAACCGCATGCAGTTCTTTTTTTGCCAGAATCTGAGCATAAAATTGCTGCGCCAGCGGATAGCGTTTAATCTGCACCAGATTCTTGGCCATTGCCATTGCCTGATCGCCACGGTTGCCGGTTAATTCTTCTACCCGAAAAATTTCATTCCGCGCCTGGTCAAATTTTTCATATTTGAACAGGAAATCCGCCCGCAGGCGATGCAGATCGGGATTGTCCGGCGCGATAATCAGTTCAGCCTCGAGCAACGAATCGAGTGTGACGAACAAGGCCGAGTCGGCCGGAAATCGCAAAATCTGACCCGAAATCATGGCATAATTGCGTGGATTCGACCGCGCAAACAACAGATATTCGCCCATAGCTGTACTGTAATCACCCCGCGCAATCTGAAAATTCGCCATCTCCAGTGCCAGCAGATCGGCCTGATTATAATGATCGCGGGCTTCCGCAATCAGATGCTCCGCCTCATCGAACAATTTCAATCCGATCATTCCGTTAAACAGATTACGGTAAAAAGATACCGCATAGCCGAATTTTTCAACTGCGCCATACCACTCCTGAAAGGCCGCGGCACTGTCACCGCGTACGTAACACAGTTTTCCGTAGTCGATGGCCGCACTTTCATTTTTCGGATTGAGCTGGGCAAAGCGGCTGATTACCCGCTCGAGCTCCGGTACGTTTTTCTGGCTGAACAGCAGATTGACATAAACATTGTAGTAGGAAGCATTGGCTGGCTGAGCATCTACTAAGTATTTGTAGATTTCGGCGGCCTGGGCGATCTGTCCCTCGCGCTCGAAACGCTGGGCGATATTAAAGCGCGAACTCAATTGGCGTTCGTCGGGCGACACGATTTTTACATTCTGCGCCGGCACAATTGATAACAACAATCCGGTCAAACCTGTAATCAAGCACAATTGTCTTGTTTTCATTCGTCCGGCTCCTTTGTCAATTCTTCAAAGTAACGTCTGATCAGGTTTTCATATTCCTTCGAGTAACCGTCGCGCAGGGCCTTTTCGAGATTTTCCTGTAAAAGCGTGCGGCGTTCGCCCTGATTCTGCGGCAGTCCATCCGGCGAAGTTCGTACAATATCTGCGCCGGTTTTACTCTGACGTTCGTCTTTGTAATCCTGGGTGCGGAGCGATTTTTGAGCATCCAGCAGGCGCGACAAAATCCTTTGCTGGCGTTCCAGCGTTCGTCGCAGAACCTGGTTGTTCTGCAAATCTTTGATGACCTCTTCCATGTCTTTGGCGATTCCGCCCAGGTCGCCGGACTGTTTGGTATTGCCCTGCATTTGTTCCTGCAGTTGTTCAAGCGACTGGCGAACCTGGCGCTGGCGCGCGGCTAATTGCCGCAGATTGCCCTGTCCTCCGGGCGAATCCATTCCCAGCATTTGCGTTTCGCCGTTAATGCCCTGCTGTTGGCCGGCCATCTGTTGTAATTGCTGCAGATAATTTTCAAAACCGGACGGCGAGCCGCTGTTCTGCAATTGTTGCATGGCAGCCATCAATTCCAGCGCAGTCATGTTCAGGGCGGCAGTCGCCTGACCGGCCGAACGGGCGGCCTGATCCGGATCACGTTCCTCCATTTGAGAAACGGCTGAACGCATGTTCCCGGCGGCCTGCCCCAGACTTTTACTGATACGCGGCGTGACGCCGAACGTTTTTCCCGACAGGTCAATCAAATCCTTAATCAGGCGGGCTAAATTCTGTTGCGCCTGATTCTGCTCGACCGCTACGTCCATGATCCGGTCGCTCTGGCGGGGCGTGTTGCCGATTTTTTTGCTAAGTTCTTCCTGATTCTGTGACAACTGCATCGTCCGCGTCATAATCCGCCGGAAATCCGACATGACGTCGGCCATGTTGCGCTTGCTGAATTCGTTCCTAAAATTTTCCATCATTTCGCGCATTTTTTGCAGATCGTTCTGGGCTTTCTGACCGGACTGGCGCGCCTGAGACTGATCGCCTTTGCGCATGGCATTGCGGGTCTGTTCCTGAACCTGCGGCAGATTCATCGCCTGCATTTCAGCCATCAATTGCTGCAATTCGGCGTTTGGCATCATCGGGAATTCGGACATATCCTCACTGGTTTTCTGCATAATGTCCTGAGCCGTTTCGGTATCTTTTTTAATCGCCGCTTCGGCCTGGGCCAGCTCGTTCAATTTCTGCTGATTGCCTGGAGGTGTCTTTTCCATTTCGTCATTCGTTTGCGATTGGCGCTCGGTCAGATCGGCAAAGCGTTTGACTAATTCATCGATACTTTGTTCAATCTTGATACGGCGGAAGATTTTCAGCAGACGGTCGAGTTCCTGAGAGAATTGTTCCTGCGACGTTTTAAAATTATTGAGCGCCTGCTTGACCTCATTGGCGTCCATTTTTTGGATGGCTTCCTGTAATTTATCCAGCGCTTCACGTAGTTCAGGCGTCATGATGTCGCGAAAAGCCTCCTGCAATTGCGAAAACTTCTCGAGTGTCTCAGCATTGAAGAGCTGATTTTCCCGGCTTTTCTCGATCAGGTCGTCCAACTGTTCACCGAGTTTGGAAATCTTTTCACCGGCCTCGCGCGTCTTTTTAATTTCATCCGCGATCTGCTTTTTCTGTTCCCATTTCATTTCCGGTTTCTTGAGCAATTCCCGTGCGACCTCATCGAGAACCTGCTTAGTCATTTCCAGACGTTCCAGAACCTGCCCGGCGTCGTCATAGATTTCATCTTGTTTATCATTGACCTCGGCGAAAAGTTCATTCAACGACGGAAAGCGGGCGATCAGCGGGGCGGTGCCGACTTTCTTCGGGCCGTTGATATTGTCATTGTCATAAACCTCAACGCGGAATTCGACCGCATCCTCCGGCCCGAGGCCAAGCCCGGCGATATTCCAAAAATAATATGATTCCTGTAAAGCAATCTGCGGATTATTTAACGGGAAAACAGCTTCGGATTCGGAATTTTGATAATCGGCGTATTTTTTAATGAGCCGGTAACGGATTGCGGCGCGCGTAAAACCAAAATCGTCGCTGATGCGGATGCCGAGCGGAATTTCCATTCCCGCGGTCAGATCGAGATCGGTTTTCGGACTAAGCAGGGTAATCGCCGGGAATGCATCCGGCGTCACCCGCAGACGGTATTTGATCGGATTGAGATTGGCAACCTGCCGGGCATCGGTTACGCTGATCTCGAACTGGTCGTCGGTCCTGACGATAAACGAACCGCTGACCCGGTCGCCGTTGACCGATAGCGGCAGAACTCCACTGTCTGTAAAACGTAAATGCCCTTCACGCACCTTCTTATTTACCCGGGCTTCCAGGTGAAATTTAGTGCCAGTCAACAAGTTAAACTCAGTGCTGTTCGTCTCCTGAACCTGATCGGGCAGACCGGTGTATTCCGGAAAAATAAATCGGGTTTTGACCTTCAAAATCTCCGGCCGGTTAATTACCCGAATCGTGTCGGTCGGCGAATTGATTCGACGCCAGGGAATGAACGGCGAATGGTTTTCCACGTAGGCGCAGTAGACAACATCGTGGCGCAGGTTATTGATGCTGAATGCGCTCCGACCAACCGAATCGACCGCAATAATTTCCTTCCGGATATAATCCGGGAATTGCATCTCCAGCGTTAAATTTCTTGGCCGGCGTCCCTGACATTGAAAGGCGACCCGCGCGGTATCGCCGCCCAGCACACCGAAAGAAGCCTGTATCGATTCAATCGAAAAGGGCAATTGCAATGAATATTCACGGCCGGGGTGTAAAAGTCGTTCCGCGGCATTTTTGAAATAAGCTGGTCGGACAGCCACGATGAACGCGATACAAAACACGGCGATTAGCAACCGTCGCAGGGCCTGCCTGCCGGCGGTGACCGGTACGCTGTTTTCGAATGTGCGCGGCGCTATTTTTTGGGCGACACGCTCCAGCGAATGCTGAACCAGATCGGTTGAATAACCGCGTTCTTGCCCGGACAACAGGTCTTTTAATTGCAGAGCATTCAGCAGATCGTCCTTGATATCCGGTTGATCGGCGCCGATCATGCCGGCGAGGTGATAATCATCGTATACGCTCACCCGCCGCCGTAAAATCTGGCGGTACCAGACAAGCGGTATGCTTAGAAAAAGCAGGCTGAAAGCGACAAAGAAAAAACGTATATCGCCACGCACCGGCCCGCTGAAATAACGAAAGCCTTCGATCACGACAGCCAGAAAACCGGCGCTCAGGAT
>JAZDEI010000170.1:0-3043 GCA_043808945.1 Fidelibacterota bacterium
ACCTTCAAAGCGGCTAAGATGGTTACGCCGGACGCCAACCAGATTTCCTTATATTAGCCCCACATAAGACTCTCCGTCTTATGCTCCTCTTTACATTCCAATACATTCCTTGGAGGAGGGGGGCTAATATTTTCCCCGCGAAAGGCGCGAAAACCCACGAAAGTTTTCCTTTAGACAGGATTATTTCTGATTTATTGCATGATTGAATGAGTGCATGAATGAATGGCTGCATGGCTGAGCGGAGCGATAAAAAATATTCAACATTAAACATTCAACATTCTTTGGCTGCATGACTGAATGACCACTAACGCACTGGTATCCGGTAGCCGTCCCCCCATGTCATTCTGAAGGAAGGGTGACTTTCCCCTACTGAAGAATCGCTAAGGTTTTATAACAATCCCGGTAATCCCTTAATCCGAGGAATCGTGGTGCTGACAATTGCGATTTCTCGTCATCCGGCTTCGCCGTCCTTCCCGAAATGACTTATTGAAAAAACTTTCCTCAAATGTCATTTCGAATTCCCGCTTTAGCGGGTGAGAAATCGGCTTAGTCCGGGAAGAATGTGTAAGATCAACGCGATTCCTCGTCGTCCGGCGATTGCCGAATACCCCGGAGTAGAGACACGGCATGCCGTGTCTCTACAGTCTAATTATAAACCAATCGCATCATAGTCCCTCCGGTAGGTTTCTTTCCGGGAAGTTCTGTTTCACGTAGAATTAAAACCGCCCGGACATCGGGCGGTTTTTATCAATAATTTATTAAAGGTGGTTTAGTACAGGTTGGCGCGATTATCGACGATCTTGACCTGATCTTTCAGAGCATTGACCCAATTGGTATAGATCGAACTCTTTTTACGGGCGAGCATCTGCTGACGATAGGTCTCTATCTCGGCCGCGATCTCTTCCGGTTTGACATCTTTGCGCGCATTCAACTTGATAATGACAATCGTACGGTTTGCGATGAGCAACGGTTTGGAAATCTGGCCGGGTTTTAATCCCAGCAGGGTACCGCTGATCGTGCCGGAACGCTGAACGTTCTTTAATGTAGAGTTAATGCTCTGACCGGTATATGTGTCGACCTGACAGCCGGGATATTTGGCTACCACGCTCTCTAATTGGTTATCGTTCGCGGCTTGCGCATAGATTTCGTTGCCGATGGCTTGCAATTTTTCGACTCGTTTTTCGCCGGACAGGATATTTTTAACCTGTTCCCGGACTTCTTCCAGCGGGCGGTAATGCTCTTCATTAATTCCGGCCAGGTGTAGAACGGTGATACCGTTGTCGTAACTGAGCACTTCTGAAATTGTACCGATCGGCTTATTGGAATAGGCAAAGCGAATACCAGCGGCAAACGTTCCGAAAAAGTTGATATAACGCGCATCTTTCGCGATTGGGCCGGTATTTTTAATTGCCAATTTCATGGAATCGGCGGCAGCCTGAAAGCCGTATTCGTTAGCATCGTAAGCAAAAAGATTGGCCTGAGAACGGATATTTTCAAGCGTTTCGGGACCGGTTTTAAACTTGAGCAGAATATGCCGGGCTTTGACCTGTGGCTGCCCGTTTTCGATGCGTTTGTCTTCAACTTTGATCAGGTGTACACCAAACTGGGTAACGATCGGCCGGGAAATTTGCCCCTTGCCCAGGGTGAAGGCGGCGCGATCGAATTCCGGTACCATCTGGTTTTTGCCGAACCAGCCCAGATCGCCGCCGTTTGCGGCCCCACCCGGCTCTTCGGTAACCTCGGCGGCAACCGTGGCAAAATCCTCACCGCGTGCCAGGCGTCCGCGAATGGATTCTAATTGCTGGAAAGTAGAGAAGGAATCGGCCGGAGTCGGTCTTGTATCGAAAACGACATAGTCCAAGGTACGGGTTTCGGGGACAAGGAAGCGTTTTTTTTCTTTACTGTAATACTTGGAAATCTCAGATTTAGTGATCGGGAAAGTATCCTGCGCTACGATCGCATAAGGCACGACCAGGGCAGTAAAATCGGCTGTTGTCTTTGCGATCGTAAGATCCCCGGTGATCTCCGCATCGGAAACCATCGCAAGGCTTTCGATCAGGTTTTGCATCTTTTCGTAAGGCAGATAATTTCGCATGTATTCCTCGACCGCCAGCCATTCGTTGCCCTGCGGATGATTGATCGCATCCTGGTATTTCTGGTAATCGAACTTGCCGTCGGTCTGGAAAGCCTCGTTCTGTTGTAAGATCTGCGGTGGATTTTTTAATAAAACCTCGTAAATCTCGCTGTCGCTGGCCTTGATTTTGAATTTCTCGATCTGTTTGCCGATCAGGGTTTCATTGATATAGGACTGCCAGATTTGCTCGGAAATCTGGTCGATGTCCGCTTCGTTTAATTCCTGGCTTCTATCCCGGTAATTATCCAATTCATTCTGAATTAACTGGGAATAGCGCTGTGCGTCTAATTTTTTCCCATCGACAATGCCGGCGGCATCTTTCAGACGGGATTTTTGAGAGAAGATATCCAGCAGATCAGCACCACCGACCAGTCCGCCGATCGTCATACTGGCCAGGAACAGGATTAACAATCCCCAAAGAATAATGTGGGTATTGTCGCGCATTCTTTGCATTACAGCCATAACTTATCAAGTCCTCCTAATTTCAATTTAACCATTCCAAAAAATGGCCGCTAAATATAAGTATAATTGTGGGGATTGACAAAAGGTTATCCGAACAATCTCAGGTCAACTGCCGGACAGGAAATTATCAACGGCGGCGGCGACCTGTCGGCCATTGTAAATGGCTTTGACTATCAGTGAAGCTCCGCTGACCGCATCGCCCGTTGCAAAGAACTTCGCTTCGGATGTAACGTAATGCTGATCGACGACAATATTTCCGCGCGAGTCGGTTACGATTCCCAATTCATGCACCAGATTGCCGTGTTCGACATGCAGGAAACCGAGCGCCAACAGTACAAGATCGGCCTTCAGGCAAAATTGCGATCCGGCGATTTCCCGGGAGGTACGCGCTCCGTTTTTATCCGGTTCGGTCCATTCTAAACGGGCAAAGGTGACCTGCCGGACATT
>JAZDEI010000171.1:0-4044 GCA_043808945.1 Fidelibacterota bacterium
CCGGGCGCAATGACACGGATCGCACTCGCGCCGTGTTCGCCGTTTTCAGTGACGGCCGAACTGATGCGCACCGCGGTAAAGATAGCCGACGAATACAATTTGCAAATTCACACTCACCTGGCAGAAACGATCGACGAGGAACAGTTTTGCATCGAGAAATATGGCCTGCGGCCTTTCGCATTACTAAAGAGTCTGGGCTGGATTCGGCCAAACGCCTGGTTTGCACATTCGATTTATCTGAACGATGCTGAAATCGCCGAAATGGGTGCCGTCGGTTGCGGCGTGACGCATTGCCCGACTTCCAACATGCGACTCGGCTCGGGAATTGCGCGTATCCGGGAGATGCTGACCGCCGGTGTCAACGTCAGTCTCGGTGTCGACGGCTCGGCTTCCAACGATTCCTCGAATACGCTGTTGGAATTGCGGAATGTCATGTTGCTTTCCCGCCTGCGGGAGAAGGAAAACTGGCTAACCAGCGACGAAATCCTATGGATGGCGACGCGCGGCGGCGCAGCGGTGCTGGGGCGTGATGACATTGGTCAATTAGCGCCTGGCAAGTGCGCTGACCTAGTGCTGGTATCGATGGATCGCCTGGAATGCACCGGCGCCCAACACGATCCCCTGGCGGCTCTGATTTTCACAGCCTTGCTGTCGCCGGTCGATTATGTGATCGTTAACGGCAAAGTCGTGGTTGATAACGGTGAACTGCTAACCTGCGACGAAAAACCGTTGATCTGGCGACATCAGGACATTTCCGATGAATTAGTCCAACGCGCCGAACGAAACACCGGAAAAAGGTTACGTCGTTAATGTTGACGTCGACTTAGTGAATAACATTCAATCTTTTTTAGGGAGAACTTTATGAGGCATCTGAAAGTCCGGGCATTAATTGTCATCACAATAATTATCGGCATCGGTCGATCGACCGGAATCTCCGGCGACAAAGCCGATTGGGAAGATGGTTTTCCGGACGGCTGTACCTCAGTGATGGTCGGGAAGAGAGCTTCGCGCGACGGTTCGGTCATGACCAGCCATACCTGCGATAGCCACCGTACACGCTCATCACTCGACATCGTTCCGGCCCGAAATTTCAAAAAAGGTGAAATGCTGACTCTGGTCAAGCGGGCAGAATGTGACTCGTTTGCTATGCCGACTTATCAATATTTGCCGGTCGGGCAGATTCCGCAGGTCGTGAGCACTTTCGGATTCATCAATACGGCCTATCCGTGTATGAACGAAAAACAATTAGCGATCGGCGAATCAACCTTCGGCGGCCGGGAAAGTCTCCATTCGGAAAAAGGCCTGATCGACTGCCAGCAATTGGTGCGATTGATGATGGAGCGCTGTACAAGCGCGCGTGAAGCGATCCGGCTGGCCGGTGAGTTAACAAAAAAATACGGCTGGAATGATGAGGGCGAATGCCTGACGATTACCGATAAAAACGAAGTCTGGGCGCTGGAAATTCTCGGTCCGGGAAAAGGTAATCTCGGTTCGATCTGGGTCGCCCAGAGAGTCCCGGATGATCATGTCTCGATCAATGCCAACGGCGCCCGTATTCGTCAGATCGATCTTAAGAAGCCCGATTACTTCATGGCCTCTGAAAATGTGTTTCAGGTGGCGCAGGACAGCGGTTGGTGGAATCCGCAAAATGGGCTGTTCGAATTTGTGTATGCTTATGCGCCTGACAGTCGCGAATCTTATGCCGCCCGGCGACGTGAATGGAGGGTGCTGGATCTGGTCGCGCCTTCTCTGAAACTGAACCCGGATTCCGAGAATTATCCGTTTTCCGTCAAGCCGGACACTTTGGTCGATCTGGAGAAAATGGTCGCCATTTTCCAGGATTACTTTGAAGGCACGGATTTCAACTTCGTGAAAAACATTACCTGGACGAATAAGGAGGGCAAGACCGAACTTTCACCGTTTGCTAATCCATTTATGCCTTACGACATGAACCATATTTTCAAGATCAACGGCGGCTGGGGTTGGCGCGGTGAGCGGCCGATTGCCCGCTGGTACACAATGTACGCCACGATCACCCAATCCCGCGCCTGGCTGCCGGATGAAGTCGGTGGGGTCGTCTGGTTGGCGCTCGATAACGTCGCCAGTTCGATCTACATTCCACTCTATAGCAGTATTACGGATGTCGCGCCTCCTTATAAAGTTGACGGCCGTCCGTGCGGCTATACCCAGGAATCAGCCTGGTGGGCGTTCAATCGGCTCGGAACGCTGGCGGCCCAGCGCTGGGGCGATATGCGAAAAGACGTTACGGCGGTCTGGCGTCCCTGGCAAGCGGAAATGTTTTACAATCAGGTCGAAATTGAAAGCAAAGCCCTTGAACTGTTTAAGCAGAATCCGACGGCGGGGCGGAACTACCTGAGTAAATATAGCATCGACTGGGGCGTTAAGGTTGTCGCGCGCGCCTGGAAACTCGGCGATGAACTCTGGACTAAATACGACGAACAGTTTTAGGATTATCCGTTAATCGGAACCGGCCACAGAAACCGGCTGTTTTCGAGGAAATACTCGATTTGTGCGATGCTCTGCTCGGCTTTGCGTTCGACCGCTTCGATCGTGTTGAATGCATTATGAGGAGTCAGGATTACATTGGGTAGTTTGGCGAGCTCTAGGATTGCTTGCACTTCTTTATCCGGACTGGTCTGACCGCTCCGCAGAGAGACAGCCAGTATGCTTTCTTCGCAATAAACATCCAGACCGACTCCGCCGAGATGATCTTCATTAATTAATTGAAGTATTGCTGTTGAAGGCGATTGCTCGCCACGAGCGACATTGATGAAAATAACGCCGCGTTTGGCCGTTCTCAATCGGTCGACATTGAAATAATTGTGATTTTCGGGCGTCAGGTTCATGGCGCAGATAATGATGTCGGCTTGTTTCAAACCTTCGGAAATTTCGATATAATTGACGTCAGAATGTTTTCTGACGATATCGACCCCTAAGACCTGCATACCCAATCCTGTTCCGATTTTCACGACCTCATAACCGATGTTGCCGACTCCGACGACCAAGAGCGTTTTTGCGGCGCATTCGCGACCTGTCAAACCGTCACGGTGAAACTGGAAAAAATGCCGGGATTGCTGCGGAAGCCTGCGTAAAAGCGCCAAACAGAGCAGAATAGCCTGTTCGGCTACCGAGCGGTTGCAGTAGAGCGGAAGGTAGCCGAACTGAACCGACGATTCAACGGTCTTGCTCAGTTGTTCGAGATAATCATAACCGGTACTGCGGCTCAGGATTCCCTGCAATCCTGAAAACCAGACCGGCGGAACAATGGACTGGGTGCGGATGCTGATGAGACTGGCAGGTGGAAGGGTATGACCGCTTTCCTGGATAGTCCGCCAATCGAATTCGGCTGTAATATTTTCAGGCAGAAAGTGCTTGAGTAACTCGGCTTCCTCCTGGAAAGCTTCATAAAAATAGACGTCAGGCATAAGATTTAGTCATTTGTGATTTATTATTTGATTAATGCCATTTTCCGGACAGTAGAATGTCCTGCGGCTTCCAGACGGTAAAAGTAAATCCCGCTTGGCAGATTGTCTGTCCGCCAGACGATTTCATGCCGGCCGGCGCCATAAGCAGCGTTCTCGACCGGATGATCGACAATCTGTCCCAGAGCATTATAAATAGTCAGCCGGGCATTGCCGGGGGATGGAAGCGAAAAAGCGATATGCGTTTCAGAATTGAACGGATTCGGGAAATTGGATCCCAGGCTGAACTTACAATTTGAGGTAGCGTTCGATGGAGTGACACCGCTTTCACTGGCGAAAAAATCGAGAATTCCCTTCATAAACTGCGAGCGTCCGGAATCAGGATAGATGGTTTCGATTGGTACGGTCGTGACGAAAATTTTACCGGGTTTGGTGCCTTCCGGGAAAAAACCGGCGAACCAGATCCCGGCCACTCCGTTGCTGGTGTCCACTCCTGTAAAAGTCAGGGCAGGGTGCGAACCGTTGATGGCCTGAACAGCATCCGGACGACTGACATTGTAAGTTCCATGAGTACCGTCATCGAAGGTAAAAGGGCCGACCA
>JAZDEI010000172.1:0-7445 GCA_043808945.1 Fidelibacterota bacterium
AGCCAGCGCGGCGTACGCAAGGCGTTAGGTCTGCCGCGGACAGCGAAAATCGACATCATGTTTAGTCTGGGTTATCCGACTGACAATGCCGCCCGCCCAAAGAACCGCCGGACATTGGACGAGATCAGGCACTATTTTTCCGAAAAATAGTCCGGCGGGCGATGCTGTTATATTCCGTTAGAGCATATAAAATACATGAGATAAACAGAGAGAAATTGCGAAGTATAAATCATATTTTTATAAGGCTATAATCTGAGAGTTGGCAACATTGCTCCCTCCATCGAAATCAACAAGTTTGAAAGGAATTCAATTATTAAAACATCCTTTTCTATTCTCAGCGGTATGGAATAAATCAGAAAAAGTACGGGAAATGAAGTACGATAATGTTCAAACCCTTGGATTAAGCGAGCGAATCGTTGACATTACATGAGAAAAAGTCTAAACTCAGGAGATTCAATAAATGATTCTTGATTTTTCACAAAAGCGACTCGTGCGAAAGAGAGTGCGTCGGCATGATTTTTCCTCCATTTATTGGACAAGATTGACTGCAATAGCAAACATAGGCCTTGTATTGTGCACTGTGATTCTTTTATTTATAAACATTTTTTGGCTATCAATTGCCCGTAAACAATTGATTGCCTCAATTGAACCGAACCTGCAATTTAGTATCCACAACGATTCACTAACACTGGCAAATTCAGGTTTACCAGATCTCATCAATGTTACCATTGAAGAGCAGCTTTATCTCTTTGGATTGAAACAGGATATTTTCTGGAGAAGTTCTCCCAATTGCCCTATGTTGGAAATCGGGGACCTTAAAGCGAAATCAAAAGTTGAAATCCCGCTCAAGTCTATTTTGCATCCTGAATTTTTCAAGATGAAATCTCCGGGACAGACAGCCTATATTGCTTTGGTGGTTCATTTCGATAGATCAATCGATAGACGAAAATATCTTTTGGTTAGAACTTTCACTGAAGGTGGAGAAAATGGCTTCTTCCCGCTTTTTAAAGTCGAGGGAATTGGTACGAACATGCCCTTACCGTTGAGTTATGAAATTATCAACAAGATTGATACTTGGGAGAGAAAATTGAATGAACTCGAAGAAATCCATGAATTGCACGGCTTCTTAAATTAGTGCAACCGCCTGACCAGCAGCTCAAGCCGACGAAAGGAGCTCGCTGCTAACTTCATGGCGAGCAACGGTTTGTACAAGATTGAAAGGACACAGTTTGAACTTGTTTCGTTTGGTACAATATGAAAGTTTTCAGCGGAGCGGCTAAGGTGCCATCCGTTATTCCACTTTCAAGATATCCAGGCCATAAGCCGGGACATCGAGCTGTATGGTGTTTTCCTCAATCGGCTGGGTTGTATCGTTAATTAAAGAGCGAAGCGCGCGTCCTTCTATCCAATTCGGTAGTAATAAAATCAGATTCTGGTCGGCCGCGCCCTTGTTCAGGACGACAATCAGTCTTTCGTTGAGATCGCCGCGGCTGTAAACAAACAGGTCTTTTTCGGCCTTGATACTCAGGTAATCGCCGCGTCGTAAGGCCGGATGAGCGTTCCGCAGACGGATCAATTGCGAGACTTTGTGCAATTGTTCCTGTTCGGCGGAGTTCAATTCGTTTCCGAAGCGCATCATCCGGCGGTTGTCCGGATCGTTGGCTCCGGTCAGGCCGAATTCGTCACCGTAATCTATAACCGGAATGCCGGGGATGGTCAGTATATAAGCCAGAACGACCAATTCTTTCCGGTAAGTCGAAAGATTGTCAACGACGATTGCCGGTTCGCGCCAGGCGCGGGCCGCGCCGTCGTCTGATAGAGTCAGATCGCCGTCGAGGAATGCCATCATCCGCACCTGATCGTGACTGTCCATGAGATTGCCCATTAGGTGATTGTAACCGTAGACTTCGAGGGCTTTACTAATCGATAGGTCGAGGTCGCGGAAGTCGCCCTTTGAATCGATAAATGTTCGGCGAGCAGTGAAAAACTGGTTGAAATTGAATTGCGATTCCAGCATGCTGTTATTGACGTAAGATTTGATCAGGTCATTACTGCCGAAACATTCACCGATCTGAAAGACATCCAGCGCCCGGTGTGGATTGACGCGGTTTTTGATTTTATGGGTCAGGGTTTGCCAGAATTCATAGGGAACATGTTTGGTCGCATCATGCCGGAATCCGTCCACGCCGGTCTTTTTCAGCCACCAAACGGCATTGTCGGTCATCGCCTGCAAGGCATTGTGTGAGACTTCGTAATCAAAAGAAGGGATGAAAGTATCGAACCAGGTTGTCAGGCGATATTCGTCCCAGCGCCGGATATTTTGAGTGCCGTCAGGCAACTCCAATTTACCGAACCAGTCGTGGTGCTCTTTATAGAAATGGTGTTCAGCATGAACATGATTCGAGACGAAATCCAGCAGAATTTTAATGTTATGCCGGTGAGCGGTCTCGACTAATTTCCTGAAGTCATCGAGGGTGCCAAAGCGCGAATCGGTGTGTTTTTCATCAATCGGCCAGTAGCCGTGATAACCGGAAAAGTAATTGTGAGGTTCGGGCCATTCCTGGTAAGCGCTGTCAGTGGTTTTATTGACCGGCGAAATCCAGAGCGTGTTCACGCCGAGACTGTCGAAATAGCCTTTTTCGATTTTCTGCCGAATGCCGCGGAAATCGCCGCCCTGGAAATTAGCCTGCGGGGCGATCTGCGGATTGGTCACCGGTCGGTCATTGGCCGGATCGCCGTTATTAAAACGGTCGGTCATCAAGGCATACAAACAGGCGTCGTTCCAGATGAAAGTGCTGTTGCCGAGCGGTTTACCGTTTTTCAGATAAATCGTCACGACATTACCCGGCTGATTCCGGAACTGGGCTGTCACCCGCAGAACGTGAATACCGGTCGGAATACCGAATGCTTTAAGATCAATATAGAGTTTGCGATTTTGATAACGATAATTTTCGGGTGGGCAGAGCTGATTATCGAACAGCAGGAAATAACGAATGTCATTAGTGTCGCCGAGGCAATCGACGGTCAATGCCAGTGTGTCATTATGCCGGTCAGGTAAAATGTACAGGTTGGGTATGCGATCGGCGAGCGGTGCCCTGACGCGTAGCACCGAGTTGAAATATCCAAAGCCGTTATCGGTCTTTTCGGGATTAAGCGGATCGAATATCTCGGATTTGTCGACGACAAACTGGTATTCATAAACGCCATCGTCCAGCATTACCTCGCGGGTATAAACGCCGTCGCCGTCTTCATCGGACAGCGGCAGTGAACTGCGGTTCCAGTCGTTGAAGTTTCCCATTACGAAAATCCGGGTCGGCCGCGTACGTGGTTTATAACTGAACGTGACCGAATTTTTCGGTTTGACGATGACCGGGAGGTAGTAATTTTCATGCTGGTTGGTGAACTGGATCATTGTCAGCCCGGCAAACGATTCGGTCGGCGTAAGGATGATTTTGCTGGAATCCGGTTGATAAACCAGCTAAGATCGGCGTTTGGACGGAAGGTTGGTTTGTATTTATCGGCGGTAAAAATTTGATCGAGAGAGAGTGGCGTACTGTGACCGGCCGGAATGTGAACAAACTCGATCAGCTCCGGCACTTTATTCAGTTTATAATTACGGGAACAACCGATCAAACCGGTCAGGAGCAGAGACAATAATCCGATTAAAAAGAGATGGTAAAATGCTGGAAAGTGTTTCGTTTTCATCCGGGCCTTGTTTGGTTATTTGTTGAAAATTACATTCGGTACAACAACATGGCGTAAATCGAATTAACGGTTTTGGTCGTGCCCTTGCTCGGTGAGATAATCTCGGGATCGGCGTGAGTGTGATCGACCGACAAAGTCCATTGTCCACGCGGGATTTTAAATGTTTCCGGTTTGCTGTTCGGATTAATCAAGACAATGACTTCTCGCCAGCGATCGCCACTATTGCCGCGTTGCAGACGATAAGCGATGCAATTGGGTGGCACGGCCAATCCGAGATTTTCGAAAAAGGTCAGGTTGCGACGAATTTCTTCGGCAGTGCTCAATCGAAACATCGGATGATCTTTTCGGATGCGGATCAGTCCCTGATAATAGTCGAATATGTCCTGATTTTCCTGTTTGTAATCCCAGCGGATCTTATTGATTTTATCCGGTTGATTGTAACTGTTATGTGAACCGAATTTCGTTCGTAAAAATTCCTCGCCGCCATGCATGAACGGCACTCCCTGCGACGTGAAAATGATGAACGCGGCGAGTTTGTCCATCGCCTTTAATTCGGTATCGGTATGCATGGCGCTGGAACTGGTGGATGCCACCAATTGATCCCAGAGAGTGCGGCCGTCATGGCAGGAAACATAATTGAGCACTTCGGAAGGTTCGGCGGCAAAGTCGTCAATACTGCCACGGATTCCGGCTTTAACGGCTTCCACGTTCAGGCCGGTCTGAACGTAACCCGGTTCGGTGTTGAACCAGGGGCCTTTCAGCGCGTCACGAAAATTATCATTGAAAACGGCAAAACCCTGGTGACGCTGGCGGCCTTTGATAACCGGATCGATCGGTGTTTCTCCGGAGGTCCATGGTTCGCCATAGATGAAAATATCAGACTTGATCGCCGTCAGGGTTTTGACGATCTCCTGCATGGTTTCAATATCGATCAGACCCATCAGGTCGAACCGGAAACCATCAACTTTGTAGGTCTCGACCCAATATTTAAGCGACTCGAGGATAAAACGCCGCACCATTGGATTTTCGGTGCGCATTTCATTGCCGCAGCCTGAGCCATTCCAGTACGAACCGTCGCTTTTTTGACGGTAGTAAAAACCGGGAACCAGGCCATTGAAATTGTAATGAATTTGCGGGCTGGTCTCGGCGGTGTGATTATAGACGACATCCAGGATGACCTTGATGCCTCTTTCGTGCAGGGCAGAGATCATTTGTTTAAACTCGCTGATCCGGCTGGCGTCCGCTTCATTGGTTGTGTACCACCCATCCGGCGAATTGAAATTGACCGTCATGTAACCCCAGAAATAATTATTCCTGAGGTTATCGTGTTCGAAATCCTGGATTGGCAGGATCTGGACGGTGTTGATGCCCAGCTCGGTCAGATGGTCGAGACCGGTACTGATGCCGGTTCCCGGAATAGTCGTGCCCTTTTCGGAAAAACCGAGATATTTGCCTTTATTGAATACGCCGGAATTTTCACCAATGGTAAAATCCCGGACGTGCATCTCGTATATGATAGCATCACGAAACGGAAAAACCGGTGAAGGAGCCACGGCCGTTTTATCGTCGAATATCAAGGCCCGTCCGTCGTGAGTCGTTGCGCAGGTCGCATACGGATCCAGGATTTCTTTTTTTGGATCGTAGGCCGGATCGGGTCCGGACACCGAGTAAACGTAATATTTGCCTTTTAGATCACCTTTGATGACCAGTGACCAAACGCCGTTCTTGCCCTGATTCAATTCGTGAGCGGTGAATTGTCCGCCTTTGGGTTGATCATAAAGATGCAGAATCACCGCCGTTGCGCCGGGAGCATAAATGTTAAATTTGGTCGATTCAGGTTTATAAAATGCACCTAACGGTTCATTGGATTGAAAGGATTTGTCATCGAGAAAATGACGCAGGAAGACCGGACTGGCAGAATACCCTTTGACTGTGACAGTTGCCGGTAACTGATTTAAAGTGAATGGCGGAAAGCCCAGCAAGCGCACGATATCGGATGAATCCTCGCCGGCCGGTGACCGGATAATTTTTTCGGGTTTGACTATTTTGCCATCTTTTGTGGTAACGAAAGGTTCAATCGTGCTCAGTAACTTTTTCATAACAGGATTGGAGAAAACGAGCGTGATTTCGGACGAGCTGTCGAGAAACGCCTTTCGGATCTTAGGATTAGTGTCCGGCTTCTCGGTGTAGACGGATTCGTCGCCCTGAACGATCCAGATTTCCACCGGTAAAGTACTATTCCAGTATCGGTTGGGATCATCTTTTTTCGTCCAGTTACCGAATTTGGGTAAAATACCAATCTCGTTTTGCAGGGGAAATGCGTTCAGGTCGAGCCGGAAAATCACCCCGAAGGAATCTTTGGAGCTGGCGGTGATTTCCTGCGTCGCATGGTCGCACCATGTCCAAAGCGTCCAATCGGTGTAAAGATTGTCGTAACGATGATAATGGAGCGTAAGCATCGACGTCTCAGACCTCACCGGTAGCGGGTAAAAAAGCAGACCAGATACAAAAATCCCGAAAATCATCGGGAAAACGCGTATAGCCATTTTTCGGTTTGCCATTTGATCGTTCCTTTTGATAGAGGATGTGCACGTCTTATTTTAATACACTTTGGCCTTAAAAAACATAAAAAATTAATGACAGGCAACCGGTCAAAAAGAATCGGAAATCCGACGGTGTTGAAAAATCCCTGACGTAATTGGATGAAAGTCAGTGACCGCTGATGGTTCAAATCCGGGCGTCTGCTTAATGAAATTTATTTTCTTTCAGAGATAAAATAAAAAGACTTGATTATGCGAACATCTTTTTTTACTTTAAATACGGGTTTAAGGGATGATCTGTGAAGATGGTTGAAAATAGCAAGTGTAGAACGATAATTTGTTATTCATTTTTGCTGTTAAGTCTGATTGCCTTCGTTTACAATGCCCCGGAGCCGGCGCGAAAAACCGACAATCCTGGCGAAGATCCAGTGAAAATCAGTGTACTCGAGATACCATCGGTTCTGGTCAAAGGTGGTTCGTTCGAGATGGGTACAACTGTTCCGGATGGGGAGGCTGACGGCAAGCCGATTCATAATGTGACTCTTACCGATTTTTATATCAGCGCAACGGAAGTCACGATCGGCCAGTATAAAGCCTATTGCCAGCAGACCGGAAAAGCCATGCCCGAGCAGGAAGCGGAATGCAGCAACACACATCCGGTGGCATTTGTCAACTGGTATGAAGCCGAAGAGTTCTGTGAGTGGGTAGGTGGTTTTTTACCGACCGAGGCCCAATGGGAATACGCAGCCCGTTCCGGAGGGATGACAATGAAATATCCCAGCGGTAATGAGATCGACCATTCGATGGCCAATTATTCCGGAACAGGCCAGACGGACAAATGGAAAAGATGCGCCCCGGTAGCCAAATTTCCGCCTAATATCCTGGGACTTTACGATATGGCCGGTAATGTTTATGAATGGTGCCGCGATTATTACCGCAGTGATTATTATCAGTATTCCGCCAAAATCGATCCGGCCGGGCCGGCGACGAGTTTATTTAAAGTGATCCGGGGCGGCAGCTGGTATCATTCCGAGGAGACTTTGCGATCTACTCACCGTTACCGCTATATGCCGGTCGCCCGGTTGAGCTTTGTCGGATTCCGGGTTGCCTGGGATCCGTCCAAAGTCCATATCGCACAATAGCGTTTTTCACCACAGAACGCGCAGAGAGCACAGAGAATATATTTCAAATTGAACATTT
>JAZDEI010000173.1:0-6511 GCA_043808945.1 Fidelibacterota bacterium
CGCTGATACAGTTCGCCGCCACAGGCGTCGCATCTCAGCGGATCGCGCGGCGGGTTGGTCAGCAGGTTATAAACCGCGTTGCATTTGCGGCAGGTGCGCCGGGCGGAAAGCCGGCTGACGATCGCATCCGGATCGGCCGACAGCTGAATAACGCTGTCCAGGCTGACGCCATGTTGCACGAAAAGTTTATCCAACCCCTCAGCCTGAGGAATCGTGCGCGGGAAGCCGTCCAGGATATAATCCCGCGGAGCTTCGGCGCCGAAGAGCGTTTCGGCGATCAGGCCGAGCATCAATTCATCTGGCACCAGCTCGCCGCGCCTGAGATAATCATCGGCCTGTTGTCCCAGGGCGGTTTGGTTTTTAATAGCCTGGCGCAGGATGTCGCCGGTTGAAATCTGCCGGAGCCCGCGCTCCTGTTGGAGTTTTTGGGCCTGGGTGCCCTTACCGACTCCGGGCGGTCCTAATAAAATCATTTTCATTTAATTTCCTTTGTACAACGTCGATATATTTTAAAATATTTTTTCAAACATGTCAACTCTATAATAATAACCCGGCAATTACGGCTGTCAGCCACGAGGCCAGGGCACCGCCGAACATGGCCTTAAGGGCGACTTTGGATAAATCCGAACGGCGGCCGGGCGCCAGGGCGCTGATCCCGCCGATCTGGATGCCGATCGACGAGAAATTAGCGAAACCGCACAAGGCGTAAGTCGAAATCACGATCGCTTTTTGATCGAGTACGCCTTTATGAATCAGTTCGGAGAGCGTCGAATAGGCCACGAATTCATTCAGCGAAAGTTTAATGCCCAGCAGGTTGCCGACCTCCCCGGCATATTGCCAGGAGACGCCCATCAGCCAAGCCAGCGGCCGCAGAGCAAAAGAGAACATGGTTTTCAGACTGCCCGGGAAAATCCCACTGAATTCGCCTTTGGCCGGTGAAAAACCGGAAGAACTGGTATAGGCCGAATAAGTCCCTTTCAGCAAGTTGCCGTCGATCAAACGGTCTAACAATCCCAAAACAGTATCGATTAATCCGATCAATGCGATAAAGGCGATCAGCATCGCGCCGACATTGGCGGCCAATTTCAAACCGTCCGTCACCCCACTGGCCGCGGCGTCCAATAGATTGGAAGATTTTACGGTGTCGGCGGGCATTTCGACATTCCCGGCCGTTTTCGAAAGACGAGTCTCCGGATAAATGATTTTAGCGATGACCAGGGAAGCCGGAGCAGACATGACGCTGGCCGCGATCAGATGACCGGCCGGAACGCCCATTTTAATATAACCGGCCAGCACGCCGCCGGCGATCGTGGCGAATCCACCAACCATGACGGTCAGCAACTCTGACATTGTCATATGATCCAGGAATGGACGGATCAGTAACGGGGCTTCGGTCTGGCCGACGAAGATATTGGCCGTACAGGAGAGCGTCTCCGCGCCGCTGGTGCCCATCGTCCATTGCATGAAGCGCGCCATGATCTTGATGATAGCCTGCATCACGCCGAGATGGTAGAGAATCGCCATAAACGAGGCGAAGAAAATAATCACCGGCAGCACCGAGAAAGCGAATTGCATCCCGAATCCCGGCCAGGCGCTGTTATCCGTGAAGAAATATTTGTCCAGCGCCAGGTTTCCGAATAAAAATTCGGCTCCAAGAGTCGCCAGCCCGAGGAATTTTTCGACTTTATGAGAGAGAAAAGCAAATACTTCCTGACCGGTATAACCGTGTACGATCAGCCAGGCTAAACCGGAGACCAGCAGAACAGCCGCCAGTTCTTTTTGGAATGGCTGGATTTTAAATAGGGCTTTTATGACAATTGCCAGCAGGATCAGGCCGAGCAATTCGCCGAGCCAGCCGGTGCGACCGAACCAGTAAAAAATAGCAGTCGCGGCCGCAGTTAAAAGGATTACCATCGCTACGCGTCCTAATTGCAATGAACGCCTACCTGCGGCGTTGATATTATCTTTGTAAATGAAAACCACGATCAGCATCAAAAAAACGAACATGGCGCTGAAAGACAAGGCCATTTTTCCCAGGATGATGGCCGCGAATAAAATTTGTAATAAAAGTCCCCAGACAACGACCCGGACAGGAATTTTACGCCGGTTATTCGACATCAGGAAGGCGATTCCAAGTAATGCCAATAGTCCCAGTAAACCTACGAAACGCATGTTGCACCTATGGTTATCAGATTGAATTCAGGATGAAACGGCAAAGTCATTTTTGATCTTCTTCGGGTGGTTCGAAACAAGCCCGGCAACGAGCTTCGTATATATCGGTTGCGCCCAGTAAAACCCGCTCGCTGGATTTGGTGATACGCTGGGTGTAGTTTGCCGGATTTCCGCACTGCATGCAAATTGCGAGAGTCTTGGTAATGTATTCGGCTTCGCAAAGCAACTGCGGGATCGGCTCGAACGGTTCGCCACGGTAGTCTTTGTCCAGACCGGCGACAATCACCCGCCGGCCGGAATCAGCCAGCGTCCGGCAAACTTCGACAAGGGAATTGTCGAAAAACTGGGCCTCGTCGATGCCGAGCACCTGCGCATCGCCGACCTTTTCCAGAATTTCCAAAGCCGTGCGCACGGCTATAGACGGAATTTTTTGTTGATTGTGGGAAACAATGTGATCCTCGCTGTAACGCACATCGATTACCGGTTTGAAAATCGCCACGCGCTGCCGGGCAATCAACGCCCGTCGCAGACGGCGGATCAATTCTTCCGTCTTGCCGGAAAACATACTGCCGCAAATCATTTCGACCCAACCGGTGCTCTTTTCATTTACGGCTACTACTTCTTCGATGCCCATTGGAATGCGATGCATACTTGTTCTGCTCATAAAATCCTTTTTATTGATTGTTCAGGTGTCTCAGTAAACTGCGGACCTTGGTCTTAAACAGGTCGATTGCCACTGTGTTGTGTCCGCCCTCCGGGATGATGATGTCGGCATGATGCTTGGTCGGCTCGATAAATTGTTCGTGCATCGGCCGGACGGTTCCGAGGTATTGTTCGATGACCGAATCGACCGTTCGTCCACGCTGGTGAATATCACGTTTCAGTCGCCGGATGAAACGAATGTCAGCCGCGGTTTCGATGTAAACCTTGATGTCCATCATGTCGCGCAATTCCGGATCGTACAGAACCATGATCCCTTCGAGCACGATGATTTTTTGACCGTTGACTATCAGAAATTCGGTAGTACTGCGGGTGTGGGTTTTGTAATCGTAGACCGGGATTTTAACTTCCTGGCCGTCCAGCAGGGCGCGCATGTCAGCCCGCAATTGCGGGAAGTCATAGGCTTCAGGATGATCAAAGTTATGACGGCCACGGGCTTCCAGCGGAATATGGCCGAGGTCAAAATAATAGGAATCCTGTTCGATGATTATAACATCGCGTGGATCTGAATCATGCACGATGTTTTTAGCCATCGAGGTCTTACCCGAGCCTGTCCCGCCGGCGACTCCGATTAAAATTGATTTCTTCATTTATGGCTTGCGTCCTTTATTTTATTTTCGTCAAATGGCAAAGGTAACAGATCGGCACTGCGCAGGTGCTGAACATTTTCATCCGCGTCGAACAGAAAAACATCAATATCACCGCAAAGATCCCAGATAACCTGGCGGCAGGCTCCGCAGGGCGAGGCTCCGTTTAGCGAGTAAATCCCGAGCGCGCGGAAATGCCTTTCGCCAGCCACGACGGCCGCGGCGATCGCATTACGTTCGGCGCAGACCGTCAGTCCGTATGAACTGGCCTCCATGTTACACCCGGAGTAAATCTTACCATTGTCAGTCATCAGGGCCGCGCCGACCGGATAATGTGAAAAAGGCGCGTGCGCATTCTGTGCGGCCTGGCTGGCAGCGGTTTTCAGAAGTTCCGGTTTAATTTTGTCCATATTCTTTTCCTCTCGTATGGTTCCAGGATTAATAATATAATGAATCCGGCCAAAAATCCGCCGATATGAGCGAACCAGGCAACTCCACCCTGGGACTGAAAACCCAGCGAGCCAAGCCCGTTGCTGATCTGGATCAGGAACCAGATACCCAGCAGGTAACCGGCCGGAACCCAAAACTGACGGATAAAGATAAAGAACCAAAATAAGATTTTGACGCGGGCGTGCGGATAACGCAGAAGATAAGCCCCCAGCACTCCGGAAATTGCCCCGCTGGCACCGATCATTGGTATCTGAGAAGCCGGATCGGCAATTACCTGGGTCAATCCGGCGATAACCCCGCAGACGATGTAAAATACAAAAAACTTAAAATGCCCCAGGGTCGATTCGATATTATCGCCGAAAATCCACAGATAGAGCATATTTCCGGCCAGATGAAAGAACCCCCCGTGCAGAAACAGCGTCGTGAAAAAAGCCAGAAAGCTTCTTAATCCACTGCCATTGAAAAGATTGGCGGGAACCAGTCCGTACTTAATGAACATGACCTGAAGGGCTTTGGGCGGCAGGGACAATTGATAGAAATAAACGATGCAGTTGACGATAATCAGAGCGACCGTGATTATGGGCGGTGTCAGGCGGAGAGTCGAGTCTCGGGTCGGTATGAACATGTGGCTATCTGTCCGGTATAATCGTGAATTCACTGGTGGCAGTTGAAATATTTCCGGCCCGGTCGGTGACGGTAATGTTCAGGATGTGTTTGCCGGAAGCCAGGGCGCCCGCCAGTCCGTATTTGATATAATGTTTGGGTGCGTGATATTCGGTTATCAGCGGATAATCGTCGAGCGTGGCGACGATGGCAAGGTCGTTCTGAATCCCGGAAAGATCGTCCCGCACGGTGGCTTTGACAGTGCGTACTCCTGAAGCCCGAAAACGACCACCGTTGCCCGGGAAAATATTACGAATGACCGGCGGGGTAAAATCTTTTATCAGGGCCAACTCGCCCATCCGACGGGTGGCGGCCCGAATCAGATTGTTTTGCGAATCGGTCTGATTGCCGAGAAAACGCCAGGTGTTTTCGACATGCTGATAAACTCCGATTTGCCGGATGTCGGCGCTGTAGGTCGGATATTTGAAGGCGACCCGGATCGAATCGTGCAAAGGCTGATTGGTTGGATAAAGCGTATAGCGGGGTGAAACAAACTGGCCGCCATCGAGACTCCCGGCAGTCGCGCTGTTCAGCCAGATTAGCATCGAGTCATAGACGGCATCGACCGGAAAGATTGCCGTGAAAAGAGAGTCTCTGCTGGTGTAGAAATTATCTGAACCGGATACGATACATTTGAGATTGAGCCGCACCCGCGTAATATTCATCGGTTGGGTATTGAAGCGCACTTCAAAGGCAAAGGCATCCCGCCAGACCGCAAAGGGCGCCGGGGCGGTGAAATATTCTACCGGCGAAACGCGAATCAAAGGCACTTCCCGCATTGCCGCGCTGGTCTGCAGGTAAAAGGTTGGATCGTTTTCGGGCACGTCGCTGAAAGTCAGACGCGTGATAAAGGTTTTTGGATTGTGACTGAATTTGTAATTGAGGGTCAGCTCGTCCGGATTTGGCTGACGGTCAGCCCGCCCAAAAATCGGCCGGAATTTAAAACCGCTGGCGGAAACGGCGTTGATTTGCAGATATTCGTTGTTGGCTGGCTGGTCGTTGATCGTCAGCAGATACTGATCGGCGGTCGAGTCGATCCGCGCGAGATTCGCCGGGCGTTTGTAATCTCCCTGCCTGGTTACCCAGTTCACTCCGATATTTTGCACAGCGACGTGCCCGGGACGGGACATAGCGACCTGGAATCCATCGACCGCAGGCTGAACGCCGATCAACTTCATCGGTTCGGGATCGTCGACCAGTATTTTAAATTCGACGGTTGAAGTATTCAGATTCTTATCGTATGCGAGTATGCGGGCGTTGTGCAGACCGGCGCTCAAATCCAAAATACCGGTTGTGCCCGGCAGGACGTTCATCGGCATGACTTTGCCCGAAGCGAATTCCCATAGCCGGTTATAGACTTCGCCCATATCGTGATCCAGCTGATAATTGCGATCGATTTCGGCATATCTCGTCTGTTCGAAACCGAATTTATCGTACTGTACCTGGAATCGCAGGCTATCGTCGATAAATAACTTGATGCCGTAAGGAGGATAAACGTTGGGAATGCCTTTGACGGTATCGTATGTTTTTATTTCGATGCCGATCGGACCGGTGGTCTGAATCGGCTCGGAGATAATTGAATTATTGTTTTTCAGATACCTGGCATTAAAAGTCTGAGTCGTCGGCAGGCCATTTACCCGGGAATTGATCCTGACCGGGGTAACCGCAACCGCGCTGATAGTCGGTGCAGTTTTATCGTTAACGGCCAGATTGGTATTCAGCGGATTGAACGGATTTTCCAGGCTGTCGCGCAATTCGAAATGCAGATGCGGGAAAATCGTCCCGGAGTCGCCGGTATAGCCGATGATTTCACCTTTCTCGACCCGCAGTTCGTCTTTCGGCAAATTGATTTCAACCCGGAAGCGTTTCTGACGCTCCTGTTCGTCTTTGATCAAAGCCAACAGCCGGTCAGAGTAATT
>JAZDEI010000174.1:0-2694 GCA_043808945.1 Fidelibacterota bacterium
GAAAAAATCGAAAATTATTCGCACTCGGTCGGCTACAGCGAGCGCGCCGGAGTTATGATCGAGCCTTATCTCTCGGAGCAATGGTTCGTCCGCATGAAACCATTAGCCGAACCGGCCCTGAAAGTCGTGGAAGAAAAACAAATCCACTTCCATCCCGAACGCTGGGTCAAGACCTATAATCACTGGATGACCAATGTCCGCGACTGGTGCATCTCGCGCCAACTCTGGTGGGGCCACCGCGTCCCGGTTTTCTATTGCGATTCCTGCGGCTGGAGTGATGCTCTGACCGAAGATCCGGCCTGTTGCCCGAAATGCGGCGGTCCGGTTCGCCAGGATGAAGATGTACTCGATACCTGGTTCAGTTCCTGGCTGTGGCCATTCTCGACAATGGGCTGGCCGGAAGACACCGCCGACCTGGCGAAATTTTTCCCGACCGACGATCTCGTCACCGCTCCGGATATTATTTTCTTCTGGGTGGCGCGCATGATCATGGCCAGCCTCGAATTCCGCCACGAAATCCCGTTTCGTAATGTCTATTTCACCGGCATTATCCGCGACGCCCAGCATCGTAAAATGAGCAAATCGCTCGGCAATTCGCCTGATCCGCTGGTTTTGGTCGAAAAGTTCGGCGCCGACGCTCTGCGCTTCGGCATCATGCTGATCGCGCCGCAAGGCCAGGACATTCTCTTTACCGAAGAACGGCTCGAAGTCGGCCGCAATTTCATGAATAAAGTCTGGAACGCCGCCCGCTTTATCCTGATGAATCTGGACGAAAACGCGCTGCCCGGCGAACATTTCGACTCGGCCAAATTGAAACTGGAACTGGCCGACGAATGGATTTTGAGCCGCCTGAACGTCACCATTCATACCGTCGATAAAAATCTGAAAAAGTACCGTTTCGACGAGGTCGCGCGTAATATCTATGATTTCGTGTGGAGCGATTATTGCGACTGGTACATCGAACTCATCAAGGATCGCCTGTACAAAAAGTCGCCGGAAGAAAAGCAGATCGCCCTGCAGGTGGCCGTCTACGTGTTGAAAAATTTCCTCAAATTGCTGCATCCGTATGCGCCGTTCATCACCGAGGAAATCTACCAGCACATCAAATCGCCCGCCGAACCGGACATCATCGTCACCCCCTGGCCGAAGGTCGAATTTCATTCCAAAGACAAGACCCTGACCGAGCGTTTTGAGCTCCTGCAGGAAATCGTCACGGCTCTGCGCACGGCCCGCAGTGAGATGAACATCCCGCCGGCCACGCAGATTGAATTAATCGTCCGCGGTACTGACGACGCTCCGGCGTCTGAACTGTTGAAAAACGCCGAAATCTGCGCCTACATCCGGAACTTAGTAAAAGCCACGCGCCTGACACTGACGGGTGACAGCGCCAAACCGCCCCATTCCTCAACCGTCGTCGTGCGTGGCACCGAATTTTTTATTCCGCTGGAAGGCATTATCGACGTTCAGGCTGAGATCGCCCGACTCGAAAAAGAGGCCAACCGCCTGACCGGTTTGTTGAAAGGCATCGGTGGCAAACTTACTAATCCGGACTTCGTCACCAGAGCACCGCAGGAAATTATCGCCAGAGAGCGTGAAAAAGAACAACTCCTGAGGGAACAACTACATAAATTCAAAGCGAATCTCAAAGTGCTGAGCGATTAACCGGCACCCGGATCTTTAATAGATTCAAAATTCAATAAAGGAGGGTCGCATGCCAATGCTGAAACGATTATCAGTTCTGTTGCTGGCGGTATGGGGTATGGTCGCAATAATTTCCGCCGTATCGCCGGCTACCGGTATGCCGGCTACTGGTATGCCGGTTACCGGCACGTCGGTCAAATCCACCCAGATCACGGTCTACAACAGCAATCTGGGGCTCGTTTCCCAGACCCGCACGCTCGACGTGACCAAAGGCGAATCGGAAATCCGCATCGAAGGAGTCCCGACCAAGGTCGATCCGACCTCGGTGCGGATCAATTTCCCCGGTAAAGCCGACGCTATCGAAGTTCTCGAACAGAATTTCCTGTATGACTTAGTTAATTCGGACAAGATTTTCGAGAAATATATCGGCGAGTCGATCACGTACAAAACCAAATCAGGCGAGCAGACCGCCGGAAAATTACTCCAATTCGATGGCGGCAATCTCGTCCTGCAGTTGCAAAACGGTGGTATTAAAATCGCATCAGCCGAAAACATCGCCGATTATGACTTTCCGTCTCTCCCGTCCGGGTTGATCCTGAAACCGACCTTGCAATGGCTGTTGTCATCGAAAATCGGCGGCCCGGTAGAATCGGAAATCAGTTATCTGACCGCCGGGATGAGCTGGCATGCTGAATACCTGATGGTGCTGGAGAAAAACGATAAAGACTTCACACTCAATTCCTGGGTGTCGCTCGACAATCAATCCGGCGCGACCTATGAAAATGCTAAAATGAAACTGGTCGCCGGAGATATTCATCGCGCCCCGAAAAGGGCCCCGAGCCGCTCAGAAAAAGTCATGGTCGCTTACGAAGTCGCTCTTGTTGCGCCTTTCGAGGAACGCGGATTATTCGACTATCATTTATATGAACTCCAGCGCCCGGTGACAATTAAAGACAATGAAATAAAGCAAATCACTTTGTTCGACGAAGTTTCCGCCAGCGCCAAAAAAACATATATCTTTAAAAATGCTGCCCAATACGAAGCGGAATCGCC
>JAZDEI010000175.1:0-4151 GCA_043808945.1 Fidelibacterota bacterium
CGGCGTTATCTGCTGTAGCCTTTTCCTGACGGCCTGCCAGCGGGAAAGCCGGGTGAAAGTCATCAAACTGGCGCACGCATTGGACGCCTCACATCCGGTGCACAAAGCCATACTTTATATGGGCGAACGGTTAAAAGAAAAATCGGGCGGCAAGTACCGGATTGAAGTCTATTGTAGCGGACAACTCGGTACGGAGCGTGAGTATGTGGAATTACTCCAGATCGGTAGTCTCGGTATGACAAAAGTATCCAGCAGTGTTCTGGAAGGTTTTGTGCACAAATTTAATATTTTCAGCCTGCCGTATCTCTTTCGCGACGATGAACATCGCGCTCATGTTTTGGATAGTGAAATCGGCCGGCAGTTATTACTGGAAGGCCAGAAATTCTGGATCCGTGGTCTCTGTTATTTTGACGCCGGCAGTCGCAGTTTTTATTCCAAAGCCAGGCCGATCAATTCGCCGGACGACCTGCGCGGTCTGAAAATCCGTACGCAGGAAAGCACGACTTCATTGCAGATGGTGCAGGTGCTCGGTGGTTCGGCCACGCCGATTGCCTGGGGTGAACTTTATACTGCCTTACAACAGGGAATCGTGGACGGCGCGGAAAATAATCCGCCTTCGTTCTACCTGTCGCATCATTACGAAGTCTGTAAATATTACGCACTCGACGAACATACTTCCGTGCCGGACGTTCTGTTGATCAGCACCGAGGTCTGGAACGATCTGCCCCCGCAGGCTCAACAATGGTTACAGGAGTCGGCCGACGAAGCCGCGGTTTATGAACGCGAACTATGGAAAATCGCGACTCAGAACGCGCTCACCGAAGTACAAAAGGTCGGTGTGATTGTCAGTTATCCCGATAAGAAACCGTTTCAGGATAAAGTCAAAGATATTTTCGAAGGATATAAAAATGAACCGGAAATCTATGAATTGATTCAAAAAATCAGGGCGGTGCAATAATGTTAAGAATTCGCAAAAAAATCGACGTTGTTTTAAAGTGGACTCTGATCGCTTTGATGGCTTTTTCGGTGCTGAACGTGCTCTGGCAGGTTTTTACCCGCTTCGTACTGCACCATCCAAGCTCCTATACGGAGGAATTGGCGCGTTACCTGCTGATCTGGATCGGTTTACTGGGAGCCGCCTATGCCGCTGGTAATAAATTGCATCTGGCCATCGATCTGTTTAGCGCCAAATTGAAAAAAAATGCCGCTATCTGGCTGGAAATTTTCATCCAGGTTTGTATCCTGCTGTTTTCGGCTTTTGTAATGGTTTTAGGCGGTATCCGGCTGGTGACCATTACATTGACATTGAACCAGATTTCGGCCGCCTTGCAGGTCAAACTTGGTTATGTTTATCTGGTTTTACCGGTCAGCGGGACATTGATCGTCGTTTATTCAGTTATGAATCTGATCGAACTATTCACTAATCTGTTGCGGTCTGACGAAATAACTAAAACTTCTGAAACAAGGACGGACTATCATGGAATGGACTGAGGTTATTGTATTAGTTGTTAGTTTTGTGATTCTGTTGTTAGCCGGCGTACCGATTTCTTTCAGCATCGGTTTAGCCACGCTGGCCACCATGTTGCTCAGTATCAATTCTCTGCCGGCCTTGACGACCGTAGCCCAACGCATGGCAACCGGTATTGACAGTTTTGCCCTTTTAGCGATACCATTTTTTATATTATCCGGTTTGCTGATGAGTCGGGGCGGAATTGCCCGGCGTCTGATCGATTTGGCCAAAGTGCTGGTCGGACGCTTACCGGGCGGTCTGGCTTTTGTCAATATTCTGGCGGCGATGTTTTTCGGCGCGATTTCCGGTTCGGCGGCGGCGGCCGCGGCTGCGATTGGCGGCTTTATGACCCCGTTAATGAATAAAGAAGGGTACGATAAAAATTACTCCACGGCAGTCAATGTGACTTCGGCTACGACGGGACTGTTGATACCACCCAGTAACATCCTGATCGTTTATAGTTTGGCGAGCGGCGGCGTCTCGATTGCGGCTCTGTTCATTGCCGGTTACCTGCCGGGATTTCTGGTCGGTTTGTCACTGATGATAGTAGCCGGTATAATTGCCTGGAAAAAGGGGTATCATGGAAGCGCTGAACGTTACACAATCAAGCAGGCGACTCTGCGTTTTCTGGATGCTTTGCCAAGTCTGATGTTGATTGTAATTGTGATCGGAGGAATCATCGCCGGATATTTCACGGCCACGGAAGGTTCGGCCATCGCGGTGCTGTACACATTCATTCTATCGGTGTTGATCTATCATGAAGTCAAATGGAAAGAATTACCCCAGGTTCTGCTGGATACGGTTGCGACTACAGCCATTGTTATGTTGTTGATCGGAACCTCGATGGGCATGTCGTGGATCATGTCGTATGAGAACATTCCGCAGACGATAACCGCCTCGTTGATTGCCTTGTCGAGTAATAAAATCGTCATTTTGCTGATAATTAACCTGATTCTGCTGTTTGTCGGGACCTTCATGGACATGACGCCGGCCGTCCTGATTTTTACACCGATTTTTCTGCCGATCGTCACGGCGCTGGGCATTCATCCGATTCACTTCGGAATAATCATGGTGCTGAATCTGTGCATCGGATTATGTACGCCGCCAGTCGGAGCGGTTCTTTTCGTCGGGTGCGGGATCGCCAATACAACAATTCCGAAGGTGATCAAGCCGATTCTGCCGTTTTACGCAGCGATGATCGCGGCGCTGATGCTGGTGACTTACTTTCCCCAGATCAGCCTGTTCCTGCCGCGTCTGTTTGGCTATTGATTTAAAGGAGAGTGAAGAAAATGGAGACTGATTTAAATAATAAGACAGTAGTCATCACTGGTGGATCAGGCATTCTTGGTCGGACGATGGTTTCGGCACTGTTTGAAGCCGGAGCGAACGTGGCGGTGCTCGATCTGCGCGAACCGGTTGGCCTGGTTTTTCCGACTTCTCCGGGTAAAACCGGGAATCGGTTGCTGTTCATTCAAACCGATGTTTTGAATAAAGACAGCCTGCTCGCGGCGGCCGAAAAGGTGCATCAGGGGTTCGGTCGCATCGATATTTTGATTAATGGTGCGGGTGGCAATCGTCCGGACGCCACGACCTCCCCGGAACGCTCATTCTTCGATCTGCCGGCTGACGCTCTGCGCTTTACGATGGACCTGAACCTGCTGGGGACGATTTTACCCAGTCAGGTTTTCGGAAAAATCATGGCCGATCAGGGCGCCGGCAATATCGTCAATATTACCTCGATGAACGCTTTCCGACCGCTGACCCGCATCCCGGCTTACTCGGCCGCCAAAGCCGCCGTCAGCAATTTTACGCAATGGCTGGCCGTGCATATGGCGCAGGAATATTCCCCGAAAATCCGGGTAAATGCGATTGCGCCAGGCTTTTTCCTGACCGACCAGAATCGTTTTCTGTTGACTGACAAGGAGACCGGCGAACTGACCGGACGCGGGCGCAAAATAATCGCCGCCACACCGATGGGACGCTTCGGCGAGATCGAGGAATTAGTCGGCACGCTGTTCTATTTGCTGTCGGACAGTTCGAAATTCGTGACCGGCGTAATTATCCCGGTCGACGGCGGTTTCAATGCTTACAGCGGCGTTTGACTTTTTACAAGATTGAAGAATATAAGGAAGAACAAAATGAATTACGGACTCGATATCAAACCAACCGGCGGTCTCGACCTGCTTTCGCTCGGGGCGCTGGTGCATCGCCTGGATCCGGGCACGATCCCGTTCCGCAAAGCCAGCGAATGTAAAATTCACGTCAGCGGCGGCGAATTCAACGTCGCGGCCAACCTGGCCGATTGTTTCCGGTTGAATACCGGGATTGCCACCGCCATGTCCGACTACCCGATTGGCGATTTGATTGCCGAGCGGGTGCGCGCCATGGGCGTCAAACCCTATTACAAACATTTCGCGCATAACGGCGTGAACGGCCCGAATATGGCAACGGTTTACAGCGATCGCGGTTACGGTCTGCGGGCGCCGGTGGTTTTTTACAATCGTTCCAACGAGGCCGCCGCTCTGCTAAAACCCGGCGACTTCGACTGGAAAGCGATTTTCACCGGGGGCGTGCGCTGGTTTCACAGCGGCGGGATTTTTGCCGCGCTTTCGGAAACGACCGGCCAGGTCATTATCGAAGC
>JAZDEI010000176.1:0-16649 GCA_043808945.1 Fidelibacterota bacterium
GGGCTGTGTGTCGATATCCACGCCATCCATCTCGTGTACAGCGATCGCCATTCGATCCCGACATTCTTTACTGCTCATGACCACGCCTTTCATTCCATCGGTATCAAAGGCGTTATGTGCCTGGTCCTTGATGGGAGCCGAGCAGATATAAACTGTGTCCTGATCCGTTGGCTTCAATTCCTTTTCCTGGAGATTGACCAGAGATGGCCTGGGAATAACCAGGGTCACTTCCTGAACTTTTGCAGATGTGTTTTCGACCTCATACTCCTCGACACCGATGGGTATGAGCGCCTGGTCGTCTCCGGATAATAAAGGTGAAATCATTCGGCGGGTGACGGTTACCCTGCCCAGTTTGAAGGCCATTTCCGCCAGGGGCGTGGCAATGGAAATCGTGACTTTATCTTCCGTGATTGCGGGATGATAGTAATTTTTCAATGCCGGCACATCATCGGGGCCTTCCGCCAATTTAGGGTCCTTTGTCGTGAGCATCACATATTCATCCCTCGTGTCCTCCAAATCCGGGTCGGCAGCGATGCGGATAAACGGCGCGGAATCAAGTTGAATAGCGTTTTGATTAAGCAGGATCAATCGGCCGGCATTATTCAGCCGATTGTATAAACCATCAGGAGATATGCCGATCGAACAGGTTGGCGCGCCCTGTAGGGCAATGGTATGCGGGAATTGCAGGGTTTTTGACATACCCTGAAAATGAACCAACATTTTATTATCGTTATAAATTCCGGATATTTCTTTTCCCGTAATGGTAAAAATATCGGCTATTTTTAAATTTCCCATACTGTACTTTTTCCTTGAAAATATTTTTTAATCTATATCAAAAAACAATTATATCTGTATTCGATCATCAATTGTAAATCAACAATATGACAAATTCAGCGGGTGCTTTTTGTGCGCTTTGAGTTTCTTCTCCGGAATTCCTTCCTGATCAGGCAATTTAATCGGCAATTTGGTGGAAGCCAGTGGTTTGAATTTACCAACCAGCAAATCCGCCGAGGCTCTGATGGAATCGGGTGTGCCGCTGAAATTGCAGATCACCACATCCGCCTCGTTTGTCGTTCCTTCGACATACGGGTTGTTGGTTACGACAACGACCTTGTGTCCGGCTTTTTTCAGTTTCTTCACAAGCAGCTGATTATTCCCTGATTTAACAATTCGGGCGTAGTAATTGGTCATGACCACCAGGTCCGCCTGCTTCGCCAACTCCAGACATTCATCAATCTCATCTTCAAAAGCCGAGAATCCGGTATCTGCCAGAATCACGTTCTGTGAATTCACTACCATTTGCTCGCAGAACATATGGGTATGCATATAGGGATCTTTTCCGACAAATTCATAAGGAATGCGCTGTTCAATGACCAGGATTCGCTGGTCTTTTTTCAGCGGAAGGATTTTCTGGTTGTCCCGCATGATGATCTGTGCTCTTTTGGCAATGTCTGCCGAGAAATCTATGAGATCTTTGCTTCTGGTGATAGCCATGGTTTTTTCCGGATCTTTATTCCCGGCTGATTTAAACAAGCCCTGATCGTATTTCATTTTCAAAAGACGCGTCACGGCATCATTGAGCCGTTCCTCGGAAAGTTCATCACTCTCGACCGCCATTTTAATGCCGAAGAAACACTGCGACCGGGATTCATCATCCGCCTTTAACAGGATAGTATCCACACCGGCTTTGATTGCCATGGCGCAGGCTTGCGGAAGGGGCCACTTTTTAAGAATCGCCGCCATACCGATTGCGTCGGAAACAATTACACCGTCGAAGCCCATTTCTCCTCTTAACAAACCGGTCAGAATCTTTTCAGAGAGGGTCGTCGGGTACGTATCATCATACGCCGGGTAAATGGAATGCCCGGTCATGATGGCTTTGACACCCGCTTTGATCGCCGCCTTAAAAGGCACCAGTTCAACCTGCTGCATGCGCTCTTTGCTGGCACCAATGACTTCCAGCACGTCATGGGCATCAGTGCCTGAATCCCCTCTTCCGGGGTAATGTTTGGCCGTCGCCGCGATGCCACCATCCTGAAGCCCCTGAATCAGAGCAACTGCGTGTTCGGCGCAAACTTTGGGATCATCGCCAAAGGAACGCACACCGATTTCCGGATTCTTAGGATTAATGTTGACATCGCAGACCGGGGAATACATTTGCGTAATGCCGATCGCCGTCAATTGTTTGGCAATGGCCGCACCGATCTTATAGGTTATTTCCGGATCGCCAATTGCCGCCATTCCCATCGGACCGGGAAACTGCCGGATGCCGCCGGACATATAATCATTCTTGAAATCACCTTCAAAATCGATGACCATGTGCAGTGGAATCCCGGAATGTCTTTGCAGAGCAATCTTCTGTAACTGATTTAATCGGTCAGTATATTCTTCCGGCGTGATGCTGACACCAAAGGTTTTACCGTTAAAATAGGTATTCGAAATAGTAAAATAATCTTTCGGTCTTTTAAAAGTCTTATCGATCTGGGAATTGCCCCAGTAAAGATTCTTGCTCGTCTCTAGCGCATAAGGCTCCAGACATAATCCCCCACAGTGCAATCTCGTAATTTGTTCGATACCACTGGGGGTCAACATTGTGCCGCGCCAGGTAAATGTTAAAAGCTGGCCGACCTTCTCTTCCAGGCTCAGACCGGCTAACTTTTTACTGACAAATGCATCTCTTTCTTTAGACATTTCTATTTCCTTTTTATACTTGTTTGTGTTTCCCATTGACCCCGGTTATCAGGCCCGACCCAGAAGTCTCGCTCATGCTTCCAGCCATCCGCATCGATTGCCAAATCCTTGGTCTTCCATCCTGATTCTATGCGCTTCGTCAAATCACCAAATCCTTTGTTCCATGTCAATCCATCAGGAACAGTGACATTCATACTGCCAGCCGCATTGGCATATCGCAAACACGATTCAATTGAATGCTTCCAGACAAATGCAGAAAGAAATCCTGCGATCGCGGCATCCCCGGAACCGAGTGCACCGACAAATTTTTCTTCATGATAAACCGGGAACCAAAGCTCACGATTCGCCCAGTTCTCAATATCTGAGCAACCGGCCGCACCTAATTTCTCAAGCCGGTCGCGCCCGGCTGTCCGTATGTATAAACCCCGGTGGCCGCATTTAACCATGGCTATTCCGGTACCCATTTCGATCAAATCTTTCCCTAATGTGGAAATCTCTTTGACTGTCAGATAATCAAGGACACTCTCTTTATTTCCAAGATTTGCTTTTTTCTCGAGAAATTTATCTTTATAGAGGAAATAAAACACTTCTTCAGCGCTTGGCACCATAATATCAGTCAACGGAACCCAGTTTTGTAGAATTGTCAGCCAGTCGATCTTATCACCATAACCACTAGTGTCAGGAATGGAAAGGTCAAGTACAGTTGTCGTCCCTAATTCTCTGGTTTTTTTTAGGATTCTGGTCAATTCATTTCCCTCGTTTTCGTACAGTTTCCTCATCCAGGGCGGATAACCAAAAAGCATTAGTTTCGACCGCTGAATAAGGTCGAAATCCATATCATCATATCCGAAAGTATCATTTGCACCACAGTGATGCAGATAGAAGCGGTCGATGCCGGGGATACAAATCGCGATGGTATAGGACGTCGATTCACCATCAACCATGTGAATGCCTTTAAAATGGCCTTCATGTTCTTCATACCAGCTCAGGATCTGCCGGCCGAAGTCGTCATTACCGACCTTACCGATTAATTCGGTTTTTACGCCAAGACGCCGGATTGATACTCCGGCATTGGTGACCGGTCCTCCTCCCACGACGACGCATTTGCCCATGTTGATCATCTTTCCGGGTATAAGGACATCCGTGAGTTTATCGACATTCCCATCAATTGTAAATGCAGGTATTAAGTCGAGACAAGTGTGACCTGCGGCGACGATTTCAAGATCTTTTTTACTTACCACTTTCAGTTCCTTTTTTCATGTTCTGGTTATTTTATTTAATCTGATTTTTTTGCAGACCTACTTTAATGACGGCATCCAGGGCTGGCTTTGGTTGACATTGGCGGTCAAATAACATCGGATAGTCAACTCTCCCTCTTATCGGCAAATAACTTCTCCATGATTGTTTATCGTGAACTGCCCAAAATGTTATGCGACTGATTTTGTCCTGATGCCTGAGAAACAGGGCAAACAATTCGGCATATCGATTTGCCAGGTCCTTTTGCACAGCATCCGGCAGACCGTCCGAATACGGATTATACTTCTTTTGTGTTTCCGGATCAAAGGTGGAAATATCTACCATTTGGGAATCGACCGGATAAAAAGGCAGTACGCCAACGTCCAGCTCGGTGATCATTTGCTTTATGTTCAATTCGGAAAGTTCCAGGATGGATTTTTCGACCTCACCAATCGGGGGATAGTCCAAAAACCAGTGTCCCTGTGTGCCGACGCCATCTATCCGGACGCCTTGGGTTTGCAGGTTTCTAATCAAACGGATGATACCATCGCGTTTAGATTGATGTTCGGTATCGTAATCGTTGTAATATAGCTCGGCATTGGGATCTGCCTGTCTGGCATATTCATAAGCTTTGACCAGATAGTCTTCACCGATGATCTCAAGCCATTTGCATTGCCTAAACTGACCGTCCAGCATGACGGCTTCGTTGACGACATCCCAGCCGTGAATACGACCTTTGTAACGGCCCATCACTGTGAAGATGTGATCGCGCATCCGATCCAACAATGCCTCACGTCCGAGAGGTTTGCCGGCGTCATCCTGAAAAACCCAATCCGGCGTCTGGAAAAACCATACCAGGCAGTGACCGATTATCTGCATTTTATACTTTTCACCTAATGCAACGTAACGGTCGGCCGCCTCGAAATTATAGCGGTTCGGTTCGGGGTGAACTTCTTCCCACTTTAAAATATTTTCAGGCGACAGGCTGTTAAAGTGCTTTTCCACAACAGATAATCCTGCGCGGTCACGGCCGTAAATCTGATCCAGATCGAGGGCGGCGCCAATTTCAAAAGCATCCTTAAAGACATTTTTTAAAGCCGGTTGGTCGATCTCCGCCCTCTTATTTACGTCCTTCATACCCGAAACCACCCCTGTATTTAAACATAAATATTAATCATTGAACCGATTCAATAGTAAAAAGACACTGTTTAAAAAACAAGAAAAAAATATCAGCGCAGTATCTGATTAATGGACATAGTATCATTTTTACATCAATCAAACCTGAATCAAGTTCAATCTGATTTTAGCGTTTCCGTGACCGGATGGAACCGATGCTCTTTATGACCCGGCGAGCGGTTGCCGGACCGGAACAGAGGTCTGATCACGACGCAAATCGGCATTGAAAAATATCTTTCGCGGTTTAATTTGTGTCTGTACCATTTCTTGCACGAACCTTGCTAAATACATAAATTGTATCAGCAAAAGGACAAATGAAGATGGGCAAATGTATTTTAAATCAGATTTTTATGTTCTGCTTGTTTTCTTTCACGATAATCGTAGCAGGATGCTCAAAGGAAGTTGAGAAACCTGAAGCAGACGACATTTGGGATATTGATAAGAAAGGCGTTCCGGAGTTCGTTGCGACGAATTATATAGAGCTTGATAAAATCTACCGGATCTCGAAATTCAGATCGTCAGTCGGGCATGATTACTCGGATGCTTTTGAACATTGCCGCAGCATGAAGCATTATTTCGAGCCGCGCAGTGATGTGGATTGGTCAACCATAAAAATCTATGCCCCGGTCACCGGAATAATTACCAGAATCGAGCAGGAATGGGCTGGCACAAAAATCGAAATTGCATCCGATGACTATCCGGCCTTCCGTTTCTCCATTTTTCATATAAACTCAGCGGTGCATCGTCAGATTGGTGACAAGGTGATATCAGGTGAACAATTGGGAACTCATATTGGCTCTCAAACCATGTCGGATATTGCAGTGATCGTCAATGACCCGACCCGGCAAGGGCGGATGGTATCATATTTTGAGGTCATTACCGATGACGTTTTCAGCGAATATTCTAATCGCGGTGTAGTTCAGCGTGAAGACCTGATTATTCCAAAAATCATTCGGGACGCCAATTCACTTTCCTGTAGCGGAGATGTATTTATCACGACCGACACACTTGAAAATTGGGTTGTTTTAAACGATTCCTCACTATAAACGTATGACAGAATTTTACAAGCCAACGAAACGACCGGCAGTCAAAAACGCATTCGATCTGCCAATTTATGGAATCAAGGACGTGCTTTTAGACCCTGAAATTGAAGCCGTGATACAAACATTGCGTCAGGGTGTTTTTCGATACCTCGGTGTTGCCGACGATAAATCCGAAGCCATTATGGTCGAATGCCTCGATTTCGCGCGCTCTTATCGCGCTGTAACGGAGTATGAACAATCCGCCAATGCTGTCCTTGCACGCGAAGGAGTCGGCGAAGCAATCCCCAAAAAACTCGTGGAACGGGCACAAATCATGTACGAACAGATCAAACCTTACCTCCTGGCCGGCTCGGTTCTCGACCTGGGTTGTGGGGATGCCAGATTGGCCCAACTGTTAGCCCAAAACGGCTTCACTCCGATGCTGGCAGACGTTTACGAAAACCCAAACGTGCTCAATACCGGCTTGCCTTTCCGGCTTTTAGGACAGAGCGAAACTGTCCCCTTCGACGACAATCAATTTGACAATACACTACTGCTCACCGTCTTACATCACAGCGACGATCCTGTACAGGTGCTCCGCGAAACCCGTCGCATCACCCGGCCTAATGGCAGAATCATAGTCATTGAGTCAGTTTATGGCGTGAACGGCCAGGAGCTTTCGCCGGCCAAGCGCGCGCCTGTACGGCAATACCTTGCCCTAACTCCCGAACAACAACGCCGAGTAAATATCTTCTTCGATCATTTCTACAACCGCGTCATTCATTATACAAACGAACCAACTCAAAAAGTAAACGTGCCTTTCAACTTCAACACTCCTGGAGCATGGAAACAAATTTTTGAACAAATGGGATTAAAGCAGGAGCAGATTATTCATTTAGGCGTGGATCAGCAGGCCGTTCCCGAATATCATACTTTGCACATTCTTACTGCAATAAAGAAAAGCCAGGCCCCTAATTTTTATAGCCTTTGAAAAGTTTAGACATTTTTTAGTATGATAAAGCAAAAATTAAATGCGAACACGTTATATAGGCTCAGCTTCATGATAATTGTAATAGGATTGTCGGGGTGTGCGCCGTTAGTGAATATGTTTTCATTCTTTCCGGACACAAATCACACGATCTCGAGTCAATTTTTGCCAGTAACTATCCAGAAAATAAATATCAAAACGTCGGACAACGTTACTTTATCTTGCTTTTATCTCAAGAACAATAAATCAAACCGGCTTCTGATCTACTTTCATGGAAATGCCGGGAATATTGATCAGCGTTTGCCGGAACTCATCGATTTCAGAAACCTCGGTGTCAATGTTTTAGGAGTTGGTTACAGGGGATATGGTCAGAGTACAGGAGAACCGACTGAAGCAGGTATTTATAAGGATGGCTATACGGCTCTGAAGTATGCGAAGGACAGTCTGGGATTTCCTTCCGATAGTATTTTTATTTGTGGCAGATCAATTGGCACAACGGTCGCAATTGAAGTATCTCAGAAAAGACAATTGGCTGGTATTATTCTTATCACTCCCCTGACCTCCGGGAAAGACATCGCGAAGTTCAGACATTTACAATTATTTTCTCCTTTAATCGGGAATCAATTTGATAATACCAGTAAATGCACCAATATTGTCTCTCCTGTTTTAATTCTGCACGGCACTGCCGATGAAACGGTGCCTTTTGTCATGGGGCAGAGGATATTTAACCTGATTAAAAATCCAAAGATATTTATTCAAATTGAAAATGGGCATCATAATGATCTGGAGAAAGTAGATCCGAAACTGTATTGGGATTCAATTAACGGTTTCATTAATAAAAATGCGAACAATACGATTCAGTGATATTATTTAAATCATCAGACTATACGCTAATGCTATGAATCCATCAAAAATCTACATTGCCATTTCAATTGTTGTCCTGGCTATTATCGCCGCACTTGTTTTCTTCGTGAATAAAAATAAGAATGATAAAAAATTCACTCCGATAGCCGGCCTGGCTTTCGGATTTATCCTGGCAGGCATTTTTTGGGGCGAGGAAAGATTATTTGGCTATAGTTTAACGGGAGTAGGAGTGATTCTGGCAGTTATTGATATTATCAAAAAATTGAAGATAAAGGAATGACTCCAGAAGTACTGTACTTGACGTCCTACAGCACGGTGCTGGATTTCTCAGCGGTCGCCTATTTTTTCGTTTAAGAACTTAATAAAACCCGATGTGTGCAATGTTTTAACAGTTGCCATTGGCTATTTTCCGGGTATTGTTTTTTATCGAAATCTGGTCAATCGCGGTGGTTCTACTCAAACATCTTGCCGGGATTCAGAATTTCATTGGGATCGAAGGCTTTTTTGACCCGTTTCATCAAAGCAATCGTCACCGGGTCGAGCGCCAGTCGTACATATTTGATGCGCTTATGGCCGATGCCGTGTTCGCCGCTGATCGTTCCGCCGAACTTCAGTACCAGCCGGTAAAGTTCCGCGCGCACTAATTCCTGGGCTTCCTCCCACTTTTCGTTCGCCATTTCCGGCCGCTTGACGATAGTCGAATGAATATTGCCATCCCCGGCATGCCCGAAACACGGAATAATGACATCGTGTTTGGCGGCGACTTCGGCGATTTTCGGTAAAAGTTCCGGCAGGCAGGCAATCGGTACAACCAGGTCTTCCGAGCTCTTGATCGGAAAAGCGGCCTGAATTCCTTCCGGCACATTCCGCCGGACGGCCCAGACTCGTTCCTGAGTCGTATAGTTATCGGCGACATACACTTCAATAGCGCCGGCGGCCTGGCACATTTCCCCGATAATTTCATATTCGTGCACCAACTGGTTCTCGTCACTGCCGTCGATTTCGATCAGCAACATTGCGCCGACTTCGCCCGAATACAGGTGCTCGTTGAGGTACTGGCAGGCCAATTCGACGGCGGTTTTATCCATGAATTCAACGGCTGTCGGAATGATCTTCCCAAAAGTTATGATCTTCGGGACGACTGCTACGGCGGTGGAAATGTCGGCAAAAAGCACCAGCAGGTTTACTTTTTTCGCCGGTAAGGGCAACAACTTGATGTAGATTTTCGTGAAAATTCCCAGCGTACCTTCCGAACCTACCATCAGGTGAATCAGATCATAACCGACAACGTCTTTGACCCGTTTACCGCCCAGATGAATGATCTCGCCCTCGGGAGTGACAACTTCCAGACCGATTATATAGCGTCCGGTGACACCATATTTGACCGCCCGGCCGCCGCCTGCATTTTCAGCGACATTGCCACCGATGAAGCAGCTTTCCACGCTCATCGGGTATCCGGCAAAAAAGAGACCGGCCGAGGCCAAAGTTGTGTTGATATTATTGGTAATGACGCCGGGTTCGACGACCGCCACCATATTTTCCTTATCTATCTCCAGGATCTGATCCATTCGTTCCAAAGACAGCAGGATGCCGCCGCAGACCGGCACCGCCCCGCCTGAAAGTCCGCTCCCGGCCCCGCGCGGCGTCACGGGAATATTCTCGCGATTAGCCAGGCGCATGATCGCCGCAATTTCAGCGGCTGTACGCGGCTTTACTACCGCATCCGGCATGTGTGCATATCTTTTCTCGACAACTTCGTCGTGAGAATAAGGTTCCATTTTCTCAAAGTCATCATATAGCACATATTTCGCTCCGACAATCCCCCTTAGTTCATCGATCAGGGTTGAATTCAGCTGGTTATAGACCTTTCGCTCCAAGATTTTACCTCCGCAGTCAGAGTCTGACCCCTGACTCTCATAAGTGAATAAAAACAAAAATTCCCTGTTAAAAATAACCCTTCAAAGTTTGGCCGGTAAGTTAGAAATCATTTGCGGCTTGTACAATAACCCGGATCAAAAATATCCGGGAATACATTTTTTTGAAAAACAACCGGATTTTGTAAATTAACCCCGCGTTTTTAGTTATGAGTATAGTAGAAAAGCCTGTAAAAAATATTTTATTACTGCTAATAGCCGGACTTTTAGCAGGCATGGTAACCGGATCAGCTCCGGCTTCCGGCGAACCTACAACCGGGGAGCCGGTATCTGGTCATCTGAAGGTCGTTCAAGAAGGAATCATCCGGGAAGGTCCGGCGCCATATTATAAAATCGCCGAAAAACTACCGGCCGCCACCGTGATTAAAGCCGTCGAGAAGACTGGCGAGTGGTACCTGGTTAAAACTCCCAGCGGAAAGATCGGCTGGATCGGCGTGGAAGCCGTCGTCCCGGTTATCGACGATGAAATTCCACCGACACCAGCAATCACGCCATCACCTGTAAATGAGAATGATCGTCCATCTTCATCGTTCGTGCACACCGACGAGTTGCAAATTATAAAAAACGGATTCCTCCTGGCCGGTCCAAATAATACCGAATCCATTCTCGCCAATCTCGAAGCCGGACTCATCGTAAAAAAATTAGAGACTGAGGCCGATTGGTACAAAATCCAACTGCCGATCGGACTGGTCGGCTGGGCCAACCGTAATCTCTTTAACATTTCCCGGCCGGAAACACCTTTACCCATTGAAATAAAAATCACACTCGTCAAGAACGGCAATCTACGGCAAGCTCCCAAACAGACCGCGGCCATTCTGGCAACATTACCGGTGGCTACAGTCGTCACCAAAATAGACAGTAGCGGCGACTGGTACAAAGTCATAACCGCCGACGGACGAACCGGCTGGTTGAACCGGATAGTGTTTCCCAGGCAAATCGTTCGGGCGCCAGCTACCAAAAGCGACCTGACAAAAACGTTAAAGCGGAATGGCAATCTGCGGCAGGAACCCAGCCTCAAAAGCCCGGTTATAGTGGTAGTCCCTGTTAATACTTCCGTAACAGTGATCGATAGCCTGCCCGATTGGTATCGCATCCGCCTGTCAGACCAAACCACCGGCTGGATCAATAAGCTTATTTTTACACGCTAATTTTCAGGTTTATTTTAATTCCGGAAATCCGCCGTATCACAGCAGACCGGCGACATACTCGGCAATCGCCGGGGCAGAAGTCAATCCGGGCGAATCGATCCCGATCAGATTGATCAGGCCGGGGAAGCCATTGTCGCTCTCTTCCCGGATCACAAAATCACGGACATTCTCTCCCGGCCCCTGCAGTTTGGCCCGAATACCGGCCATTTCCGGACTCAAATCATTTAATTCGATGTAAGGCAGAAAGTCCTTGACGCTGGTATAAAATTCGTCCTGATGGGCATTGTCAACTTCGTAATTTATCTCATCGACGTAATATGCATTTGGCCCGAGCGCCAGGGTACCATCCAATCTCAGGCGCGTGTGAATTCCCAGGCTGTAAGCCGTCGGAACCGGATACACGAGGTGATTGATTTTACCGGCATGTCGGTTGGAAACATTGAAATATTCGCCCTTGCAATAATGCTGGCGATATTGGTTTTGCTCAAGGTCAAAGCCGGCCAGCGCGGTAACTTTATCCGCATCTAAACCGGCGCAATTGATCACGATCTTACTCGATATTTCCAGGGCTTCACCCGCCGGATCGATTGCCGTAATTTTATAGCCGTCCGCCTGTTTCTCAAGACCGCTGACAGTATGTTGATAAGCGATCAATACACCGTTCGCTTCGGCCTGCGTTTCAAAAAATTGCATCAGGCGATGCGCGTCGATCAGGCCGGTTTCCGGACTAAACAGGGCGAAATCAGCCCGGATATTCGGCTCGAGATCTTTGATTTGGCGGGCATTCAGCCGGGTCAGGCCTTCCACGCCGTTAGCTATTCCCTGTTGAAAAAGCGCCTCGACTTTGGCATCTTCATCGGCGGTCGACGCCACGATCAGTTTACCCGTTTTGCGGCAGGGAATCCGGTATTCGGCGCAAAGTTCGTACAGCCGGCGGTTGCCGCGCACACAGAAATGCGCTTTCATGGTATCCGTCGGATAATACATTCCGGCATGGATAACCTCGCTGTTCCGTGAAGAAGTCTCCGCTCCGAAATAGGGGTGCCGTTCCAGCAGGACGATCTGAGATTGATTCTTGCCGGAAATTTCCCGGGCAATCGCCAGTCCGACCACGCCCGCTCCGATAATTACTATGTCAACCTGTTCCATTGTATTCCTAATATTTTGAAAACCATTTATTCCAAAAATAATAAATACCAACCGACAACACCACCGTAGACAACAGCAAAACCACTACCGTCAGATTGGAGGTCACTCCACACATTAAATATGTTCCCAGAATCAGCCCCGGATGAACGAACAGCCAGGTAAATTTCATCTCCAGTAAAATCACAATAAACAGCACTGAAAACAAGGTAATCAAACCGGAAATAACCGATATCCGATAACGACTGACGACGGTATCTTTGACTGCCGGTAATTTGGTGATGATCTCCGGTGCGGCGCGTACATGGCGTTTACAGTAATAAATGTCAGTATCTTTCATATAAGGCACGACTTCGAAGCGATACTGGTAAAGTGTCCTGACCGGGCTCGTATTGACCCGTCCGCAGACAGCACAAGGCGGCCGGTTGGCATACGGCCGGATTGCCAGCCAGGCCGCAATATTTATCAGCGTAAAAAGAACGGCAACGATCACAAAGATTTGGAGGTTGGCTTTCTGGCGAAAGGCTTGAATTATCTTAGTCAGCATATTTTCTTTCGGTTATATAATCACTCATTTCACCGGAATTTAAACATTTCTATTCTGGCAGGTAAATTTTATTTGAATTCAAATCCGGCCAGACGATCAAATGATTTTTAAAAACGCTTGGAATTCTGGTTATCGTTTGTAATTTACCGCGCCTTTAGGAAAACACATGAATATGAATTTATTAGTCGTCGAATCGCCCTCCAAAGCCAGAACCATCAAGAAATACCTCGGCGGTAATTTCAGGGTCATGGCGTCGGTCGGTCACATCAAAGATTTACCTGAAAAAGAACTCGGTATCGACCTTAATCACGATTTCAAACCGAAATATATCACGATCAAGGGTAAAACCAAGATCATTCAAAATTTGAAAGAGGCCGCGCAATCCGCCGGGCGGGTCTACCTGGCTCCCGATCCCGATCGCGAAGGCGAAGCCATCGCCTGGCATATCGCCGGAGCGCTGAACGTTCCGCCGGATCGCATTCAGCGGGTCTTGTTCAATGAAATTACCGAAAGCGGCATTCACTACGGACTGGCTCATCCGCGCCAGATCGACCTGAGTTTGGTAAATGCCCAGCAGGCGCGGCGCGTGCTTGACCGCTTAGTCGGCTACCAGGTCAGCCCGTTTCTGTGGCGCACGCTTTACCGCGGACTGAGCGCCGGCCGGGTGCAATCCGTGGCAGTGCGCATCATCTGCGAACGCGAAGTCGAAGTCGAGCAGTTTATCCCGCGTGAATTCTGGGAAATCTTCGCCACCTTACAGACTCCACAGTCCGAAAAACTCACTGTCAAACTGGTTAAAATCGACGGTAAGAAAGCCGACCTGGGTAATGAAGCCGAGACTCAAAAGCATCTGTCTTTTTTGAAGACCGCGGCCTATCAGGTCAGCGCGATCGAAGAGAAAGAAGTCTCCAAATCACCAGCTCCGCCGTTCACGACCAGCACTTTGCAGCAGGAAGCCACCCGGCGCTTCCGCCTCTCGCCGGAACGGACTATGCGCATCGCCCAGGATCTTTATGAAGGCATCGAGATCGGCGGTGAACCGGTCGGCCTGATAACCTACATGCGCACCGATTCGGTTCGTATTTCCAAAGAAGCCATTACCGGCGTCCGCGATTACATCGAAAGACAGTACGGTCCGGAGTTTCTGCCGCCCAATCCGCGTCACTTCAAAACGACCAAAAAGAACGTGCAGGACGCCCACGAAGGCATCCGCCCGACCCATTTTGAGAACACGCCCGAATCTGTCGCGCAGTATCTTTCGCCCGAGCAAAAAAAACTCTATGCATTGATCTGGAACCGTTTTGCCGCCTGCCAGATGGCCGCGGCCGTGTATAAACAGAAAATCATCGATGTCACCGCTGACAATTATCTGTTCCGCGCCACCGGCAACGACCTGATCTTCGACGGCTACCTGCGGGCCTGGCGTGAGGAAAAAGCCGAGGATGAAAAGAAAAACGGCCTGCCGCTTAAAATTCAAAAAAATGATACCCTGGCCCTGCTCGAACTCAAGTCGGAGCAGAAATTCACCGAGCCGCCTTCCCGTTTTACCGAAGGCACGCTCATCAGGGAATTGGACAATCTCGGCATCGGCCGCCCGAGCACTTACGCAACCATCGTTTCGACCATCATCACCCGCAAATACGTCGAACGCAAAGGCGGCTATCTGGCCCCGACCGACCTCGGCAAGACGGTCAATAAACTACTCGTCGAAGGTATGCCCGAGATATTCAACGTCAAGTTCACGGCGCAGATGGAAGCCGAATTGGACGACGTCGAGGGCAATCGCAAGGAATGGCAAAAGGTCATCGGCGAATTCTATCAGCCCTTTCACAAAGCCTTAGACGAACTCCAGTCCCAGCGCCAGGAAATCAAAACCGGCCTGCAGGAAAAGACCGCGGAAGTCTGCGACAAATGCGGCGCGCCGATGGTCATTAAATGGAGCCGCAACGGGCGTTTCTTAGCCTGCTCGGCTTTCCCGGAATGCAAAAACACCCGGCCGCTGAACGCCGAGCCGGTGACGCAAGTCTCGGATAAAACCTGCCCGAATTGCGGCAGTTCGATGGCCGTCAAAGAAGGCCGCTTCGGTAAATTCTGGGCCTGCACAGCCTATCCGAAATGCAAAACGACCGAGCCATTTACTCTGAACATCAATTGCCCGGAACCGGGCTGCGACGGCCAACTCGTCCAGAAACGCACCAAGAAAAGTAAAGTATTTTACGGTTGCAACCGCTATCCGAATTGCAAATTCGCCACCTGGAACGAGCCGGTTGTCCGCGCCTGTGGCAATTGCGACAGCACCTTCCTGGAACGCAAGCAGAAACGCGACGGCAGCGCAGTGCTGATTTGCCCGAAATGCAAGACGGAAAGCTCTGACGAATGATAATTACAAAATTCAAATTGTAGATTTCAAAATTCAAATTGAAACAGGACACAGATAATAGCGGATTTATTTGGAAAGAATATGGGAAAACAAGTCAGTAACGAACAAATGGATAAATTGGTCTCGCTGTGCAAACGGCGCGGCATTATCTTTCAGTCCAGCGATATTTACGGCGGACTGAGCAGCACCTGGGATTACGGCCCGCTCGGCGTCGAACTGAAACGTCACGTCAAAGACCAGTGGTGGCACGACATGATCACCAGCCGCGAGGATGTTGTCGGCATGGACGCCGCCATTCTGATGCACCCGAAAGTCTGGGAAGCCTCCGGGCACGTCGCCAATTTTCACGACCCGCTGATTGATTGCAAGAAATGCAAGGCGCGTTTCCGCGAAGACAAAGCCCCGGCCTATTTCAAGTGCAGCAGTTGCGATTTCAGTTTCCGCGTCAACGACGGTCTGATCGAAGTCAAAAAGGAATTCGCCCAGCATTTCCCGGATTTGTACGCCCGGGAAACGGCGCATTACCGCGACTCCGACTGCCCGCATTGCGGCGGCCAGAAAACCGTCAAATTCGAGAAAATCGCCTGCCCGAATTGCGGCAGCGCCGAACTTTCGGCCGCCCGGCAATTCAATCTGATGTTCAAGACCCATTTCGGCCCATCGGAAGATTCGACGGCGGAAGTTTACCTGCGCCCGGAAACCGCCCAGGGTATTTTCGTCAACTTCGATAATGTTGTTTCCACGACGCGCGTCAAACTTCCATTCGGCATCGGCCAGATCGGCAAGGCTTTCCGCAACGAAATCACGACCGGCAATTTCATTTTCCGCTCGCGCGAATTCGAGCAGATGGAGATGGAATTTTTCGTTAAAAAGGAAGAAAGCGAACGCTGGCACGAATACTGGGTCAGTGAACGCTTCAACTGGTATAAAAAACTCGGCATCCGGCCCGAAAATCTGCGCCTGCGCCCGCACGAAAAAGATGAATTGGCGCATTACGCCAAGGCCTGCACCGACGTCGAATACAAAGTCCCGTTCGGCTGGTCGGAACTGGAAGGCATCGCCGACCGGCAGACCTTCGACCTCGATCAGCATATCAATGCCAGCGGAAAAAAACTGGATTACTTCGAGACCGAAACAAACACGCATATCGTTCCGGCAGTTGTGGAAACTTCGGCCGGCGTCGACCGCACCATCCTGACGGTGCTTGCGGATGCTTACTGGGAAGATACCGAACATGACCGCGTCGTTCTGCGCCTCAATCCGAAACTGGCTCCGACCAAAGTCGCGATCTTGCCGCTTGTCAATCGGGACGGGATGCCGGAGATCGCCGAAGCCATTTTCAAAGACGTCAAACAACAATTCGCGGCTTTCTACGACCAGGCCGGTTCAATCGGCCGGCGCTATCGTCGTCAGGATGAGGCCGGCACACCGTTCGGAATCACCATCGACTCGCAGACTTTACAGGACGGCAGTGTGACCCTGCGCGACCGCGACACGCTCGAACAAATCCGCCTGCC
>JAZDEI010000177.1:0-2475 GCA_043808945.1 Fidelibacterota bacterium
TCTGCTGACGACCGCTTTTTATTATGCCTGGCAACCGTTTTTCTTGAAGGCCGGACCACAGGAATCCTCGCGGCAGTTATTCTCCCGCATTTTCACATATTTCGTACTGGTGGAGCTGACATTCTGGTTGGCACTGACAGCCCTGATGCCGGAAATCGTGCGCCTTCATATCGGTCGGGTTTTTCTGATCGGGAAGGAATACCAATCGTGCGAGCCAATGGTGCCGATCATCCTGTTGGGATATGTATTTTTAGGTATTAATCAAACTTTTTTACCGGGTATATACTTCGAGAAGAAAACCCGCTTTCTGGCGTATCTGACTTTTCTGGCGGCCACTATGAATGTCGGTGCTAATTTTATCCTGGTTCCCGGCCTGGGAATTGTCGGCTCGGCCTACTCGTCGCTGATTGGATACATTACTCTGGCAGTCAGCGGCTATTTTGTGTCTCAGCGCCTTTTCAGGGTGCCGTATGAATTTAAGCGGGTCGGACTACTCTTTTTATTAACGTTGGGGGCTGGCGTTCCGATTTATTTTGGACATCCCGGTCTCGCGGTTCGCATTCTGATACTGCTGATTTATCCGGTATTTCTTGCCATACTGGGCTTTTTCCGCAAGGATGAAATTGCCGCCCTGAAGGCTTTATTCCCATTTAGGAATAGAACATGAAGGGCGTCAGCCGGATTGTACATATTGCCCTCGGACATAATCCGACCGACGATCGTATATTTTTCAAGGAAGCACGATCTCTGGTAAAAATGGGCTACCAGGTAACGATAGTAGCGCCGGATCGCGAACAGGTAACTGAAAAAGACGGCGTGCGTTTCGTGCGATATAAGGAGACAAATTATTGGCGAAATCTATTAAGCGCTTATCGAGCCGCACGAGAATTGCGGGCGGATATTTATCACCTGCACGAATTCGAATTGATACCATTTGGAATATGGTTGAAATATAAATATCGGCGCAAGGTTATTTATGATGCACACGAGACTATTTTTTGGTATTTCATAGATTTTTCTAAGAGGTCGCTGCTAATTAAACTTCCACTCGCGATAATCGCGCAGATGTTGGAGTGGCTGGGCGCCGGATTCTTAGATTGGGTCATTGCTGTCACTCCCCGGGTGGCTGAGGGTTTTAAGTTTTTTCAGAAAAGAATCACTTTAATCTATAATTATCCCTTGACAGATGTTTTTAATCTGTCTCGAAATACTAACACAGAACGTCCAATTATTTTATTCCACGGGCAAATTGTCCCGGGACGTAATATCGAATTAATGATCAAGGCAATGGCGCACGTCAATCCGCAAGTTCCGAACGCGCGCCTTGTTATTGTCGGCCATATCTCTGATTGGTATCGTCAACAATTAGAATCACTTGTCACCAAACTAAATCCCCGCAATGCAGTTGAATTCCAACCGGCGATTCGGCATGAACAGGTGCCGATGCTCATTAGTACGGCGAGTATTGGATTATCATCTATGATGCCGAACGAGTCGTATAAGCGGTCGATCCAGGTCAAACCGTTTGAATTTATGGCGATGGGCATCCCGGTGCTCGGTTGTCGGGTGCCATCTATCGAAACTTATGTAGAGAAAACTGGAGCTGGGATAATCATTGATCCGCTGACACCTGCCAATCTCGGTACCCAAATCTGCAATTTACTGAGTAATCCGACTCTAAGGTTAAAACTTGGACAGCAGGGACGTCTGGTAGTGCAGACGCAATTTAATTGGTCAAAGATGGAGCCGGTTTTAGCACAAATCTATAAGGAACTAAACCGATTTCGTAGCTGAGTCGGATTAATCGGTGACGGACATCAAGTTGGGACGTTAAATATTCGTACTAATGCTATTAAATAACGACTGTATGTTATTTCAGGATTTCGGGGAATTCAACTGGAATCAGGCAATGGTACTTTTTTCGGTTCACAATTAGGCGCGAATTTCTTATTTTTCGACCGTGTTGAAAATTCTTTACATTTCCCCCGAAAATACTGTCGGTACGCTGTCTTACTGGCAACGCGCCCATGAATTGAACGGTCACTATTGCCGGTATGTGACATTTTACCACAGTTCAGGCGGTTTCGCGGAAGATATTTGCCTGGATCTGCCGCTGATCGCATCAAAGCCGTGGTTTATCCGGCCGCGCGTGGCATTTATCCGGCAGGTGGATCGTCGCGATCCGTATGCCGATTTGCCCGGCTATCCGCCGATCTGGAATCCGCCCAACTGGCAGAAGAAACTTTTTCACCTGCGCGAAATGCTCTGGCAACCGATCATTGACCGTGCGATCCACGAAAACGGTCTGGAAGATTTTGACGTTTATCATTTTGAATGGGGAACGGATTTTTTCCGTGATGCCCGTTTTGCCAAAAGGATGAAAGCCAACGGTAAAAAGATTATTTGTGCCTATCACGGGCAGGACATGCGCAACCGCGGTGTCATCCCGGCAATGGATAAAATCAGTGACCTGAA
>JAZDEI010000178.1:0-4178 GCA_043808945.1 Fidelibacterota bacterium
AATAACACATTTCGAAATCATACCCTGGCAGGGTCTGAATAAATATCACTCCGTCGGCCCCGATGCCGGTGTGCCGGTCGCAGAGTTTTTGGCTCAAGACCGCTACTTCACCATGAATTATACTAGACCGATTGTCGATCAGCACAAAATCGTTGCCGGCCGCCGAGATTTTCCAGAATTGCACTTCAGTCATTAATAATTCCAATTGACCTCGGCGGTTTCCCAGCGGGAACGCACATTGATCTGTTCCGGATAAATACGATAAGGTTCGGCCGGTTGATAGGGCGCCAGCAGACCATTGTCATATTTACCGTCGGCGTTATGGTCCTCCCAGATCGCAAAAATATATTTTCCCGGCAGCAGCTCCTTGAATTGATAATAACCTGTGCTGTCCGGGCAGATCCGGCGCTGAAATTTTTTATCTCCGGTTAGTTGGGCTTCAATAACCAGGTTTTCAAGAGCGATGTCGCCAACCAAGTTGATTTTACCGGTAATACTACCAAATAAATTCTGATCTATCGTGCTGAATTTCAGTACCGCCAACGAATCAATGAAGCGGTTTCCGGCATAATCCCGCCAGTTTTTACAATTGATCTGCAAGGTATAATTCACAGCCGGGAGAAGCGGAAGATCCGGTTCGATCAGCAGAGAATTGACGTCGCACCAACGCGAATGCACCGAAACGGTCAGCGTGTCGCGGTAAAACAGATGAATATCCCGAACCAAAGTATCGTCGTAAACCGGTTCGCTCAGATCAATCCGTACGATTGTCGATAATTCAATATCTTTGGCGTTCGAAGCCGGGCTGGCAGCGATAATTTTCGGTTTCAGGGTATCGGGCCGTGCCTGCCATGTAAAACGGGCCGTCCGCCCGTTGATGTCAAGCGAGTCGCCATTTTCCGCTATGATTCCGGTAATGGCAACCTGATAATCGATTTTTGGTTCAAGGCTATCGGCCAACAGGATGATCCGGGTAGGTTGTTCTTCATTTACCCAACTCTTGTGCACTTTGATCCTATCATCTGAAAAAAGAAAATCTTCTGAGCGCAGACTATCATTCTTTAGCGGGCGGGAAAAGTTCAACTCGAGATAACCTTCGAGTGAATTGGCAGTCATCAACCGAAAGGGTTTCAGGTATCGTTTAGAGAGGCGGAAATTGATATTGTCAAGACGGTCATGCCGGTTTTTTAATGCCAGCGGCTCTACCTGAGGCGGCGCCATTAAATCGTTCTCGGTCAGATATTTTGGTCTCGGCTGGTCGCCCGATACCGCCAGTGCACGAAACTCGCCAACCGGCAGATTCGTTGCCTGATAAACGCCCTCTTTGTCGACCGAGACAATATAATCCGGAGATGAAAGCCAGAGCGTATCCGGAAAAGAGATTTCCTTTTTAAAAAACCAGACTACTGTTTTTTTATTATTAGCCGGAATGTCCGTCACCCTTCCGGCAATCACACCTTGGTCAATCGAATCGCCGGTGGCGAACGCCAGTTTAATTTCATTGACAGTCGTATTACCTTGATAATCTTTCAGATTACGCCCAAAATTAAAAATGTAAGTACGGTCGGGTTGCAGTTGTTCGGGCAATTTTATAGTGACCTTACGGCGCTGAACTTTCACCAGCGGAGTGCGGGATAGACGCGGAGTAACCTGTAAAACGCCGTCTAAAGTGCGCGAATCGATCGGTTCGGAAAAAAATAATGTGATTGCGGTTTGCCGATCGACTCCGGTTGCATTGTCCTCCGGAAAACTGGATAAAAGCAGAGGTCCGTTGCGATCGACCGGGCCGCCGCCCGGCGGTCCCTGGGCGGCACAGCCCGCCAAAACAGTGAGAGCCATCGCAAATACATATAATTTCCATTGACAACCGGCTAATGGCATTATTCTGAAAATAACCAAATCGTTTGCCTTTTTGTTGACGGGACGAGCCGAATACCCCGAGTCGTCTGAATTGATTTTAGATTATGGCTAATTGCTTACCTATCTGAGCGAATTTTTCCAGAACAAAATCAAGCTGTTCTTGTGTGTGAGTTGCAATATAACTGGTACGCAGGCGGGATGAATTGCTCGGCACGGCCGGACTGATGACCGCATTGGAATAGACGCCGGCTTCAAATAACATTTTCCAGAAAGTAAATGTCTTGATGTTATCGCCGATGACAATCGGAATGACCGGGGTTGTACTGGTCGACGTGTCGAATCCCATGCGTTTATATTCCCTGCGCATGTAATTTCCGATTTCTATAAGACGGTGACGCCGCTCGGGTTCGGTTTTAATTATCTGCAGTGCGGCACGCGTGGAAGCTACGACGCTAGGCGGCAGGCTGGCCGTGAAAATCATACTTCGGGCGCTATGTTTGACATAATCGACTACCTCGTGTGCGCCGGCTATAAAACCGCCCAACGCTCCGAAAGACTTCGAGAAAGTCCCCATAATCAGATCGATCTGGTCGTCGAGACCAAAAGACGCTGCGGTGCCGTTACCGTTCGGGCCGAGCACTCCCAAAGAATGAGCGTCGTCAACCATGATTCTGACGCCATAGGGTTTGGCGATCCGGACGATTTCCGGCAAATTGGCAATATCGCCTTCCATCGAAAAGATACCATCCACGATCACTAATTTCCCGGCATCATCCGGCACATTTTCGAGAACTTTCGCCAGGTCTTTCATATCGTTATGGCGAAAACGCACGGTTTTGGCTTCCGAGAAGCGGCAACCGTCGACAATGCTGGCATGATTAAGCTTGTCGCCGATGACATAATCTTTTTTGTGCAGGAGACTCGAAATAACACCCATATTGACTAAATAACCGGTCGAAAATACAAGGGCCGCTTCTTTGTTGGTGAACTCGGCCAGCTCCCGCTCAAATTCTTCGTGAATATCCAGCGTCCCGTTTAAAAACCGGCTTCCGGTACGTCCGGTTCCATATTCAACCAGAGCTTTTTGGGCGGCCTCAACGACTTTCGGGTGGTGAGTTAATCCCAGATAATTATTGGAGCCGATCATTATTTTCGGCTGACCTTTGTAGATCATAACCGTATCATCGCCGCCGGAAAACGGAATGAAATACGGATAATACCCGTTTTCACGGGCAATTTGAGCATCTTTATAATCGAAGCATTTTTTAAACAAATCCATAATCAGCTCGGTATCGGTTTCAACATGCGGGATGAATTTAAAGCGGGTTATGATGATTTGCAAACCGGCAATTCACATCAAATTTTCCGTGATTCTGTGAGATTGATAACATTTTCTCGTCCAAAAAATGCTAACTTATGGTCAATTGAAATGGAGGACTTATGAAAAACTATCTAAATATCTGCCTATTAATGATTCTGGTGGTAACTACAGGCCTTATCGCCGCTACCCCGGATTTGGTATGCCAGAAAGAAATTACCGCTGAATATAATGCTTATCTGGACAGCAAGGAGGCCGAATACCTGGCATTGTTGCCTGGAGCCGATGATGCCCAAACGATGAAAGCCCACATGGGACTCGCCGTTATTCAAGCTGCCCGTACATATATTAACGGTGATACACTCGCCAATGATCTTGAATATTTACTAAGTGAAATGGAGAACAACGCTTTCCTGGTAGTCAATCAAACCTTTACGGATATTTTTCCGTTGTTCGATGCCGGTAACCCGAACGAATTTGTGTTAAATCTGACCGGGTTTTTCGAATCGGGTACCTATCCGGCCTACCGGGATTCTATCCAGGAATGGTTGTCCGAAAACAGTATGCTGGCCGACAACATCGGGGAATCCATTGATTATTTCGGCCAAAAAACCGGACCGCTGATGGACGCTTTTGGAGAACATTGGGGCGCCGTTTATGATAGCACCGCCGATTTTGAATTCAAAGTCCAGATAATGGGCTCAAAATACGAAGATACTTTGTTTGTATTTTCCAGAACGTTTTTCAATCGGCAGAAAATGATCGCAGCGTTAGGTGAGTCCATGGCTGAAACTCTCGGCAGTGGATTTGCGCAGATCCTCGATTCTGTGAATACTGACAGTCCCAATATCGATCCGGGAGTAATCGTCGTTCAGGAAGGACTCGATTCGCTCAGCGCTTTGATCGACAGCATCCAGGTATTGCTCTGGAACCAACCGTTCGCTCCATTTGAATTTGATTTGGCCTGGATGGATTCCTTACAGAAAGGCATCGCCGAAAT
>JAZDEI010000179.1:0-4175 GCA_043808945.1 Fidelibacterota bacterium
TCTCGCTGTCAATGTGGCGGTCGGCAGCTGGGACGACTACTGGTACAACAAGAATAACTTTTTCCTCTATAATAATCTTAAAACCGGTCAATTTGAATTGATCGGTTATGATTACGACAATACTTTTGGCATCGGCTGGGATAGCAATGATTGGGGCGTGCGCGATATTTATTGCTGGGGCAGCGGTGACCGTCCGCTGACAGACCGGATTCTGGCAAATCAGCAATTCAAAAACCTGTACACTTATATTATCCGGACTTTCGTCACGGAATATTTTAATGAAACATCTACCTTTCCCAGGATAGATTCACTGAAAGCCATGATTTCTTCGGCGGCGGCCGATGATTATTACCGTACGCTGGATTACGGTTATACTGTCGCTGATTTTAATAATTCTTACACTACAGCTCTGGGAGCGCATGTCAAGTATGGACTAAAACCATATATCAACTCCCGCAGAGCATCGATCTTGAATCAGGCTGAAATGATTAATGTCGCACCGTTTTTCGTCTCACTGCCGATTATTTCTTTTAATTCCAGCGGTCAAGCGACGATCTCAGTGGATATTTTCGATGAAAAACGACCGGTCGAGGTGTTTTTGCACTACCAGGCAGGTGTGCAATTCGTCGATGTTAATTTGGAAAACATTTCCGAACGTAGCGACGGGCCGTTTACAATTTACCGGTACTGTACGACTTTGCCGTATCGCCAGGCCGGGGAAGAATTGCGCTTCTACTTCAGCGCCGCTGACGATGCCAGCCAGACCGGCAAATTTCCGTTCGCCGCCCCGGATAATCTGCTGAGTCTGACGTTCCCGGACACTTTGCCGCGATTATTTATCAACGAAATTTTAGCCTCGAACTCAACGACGAATACCGATGAGTTCGGCGAGTACGACGACTGGATGGAAATCTACTGCGATTCCGGTTCAATCGATTTGGCCGGTTTTTTCCTGACCGATAATTTCAGCCAGCCGGACAAATGGGCTTTCCCGGATACAGTTATTTCGGCCGGGCCACATTTGCTCATCTGGGCTGACGATCAGGCGGAACAGGGCGCCTGGCACGCGTCATTCAAGCTCGATAAAAGCGGCGAATTCCTGGCAATTTTCAGGAAAACAGATACAACCTTCGTGCTGATCGATTCATTGACATTCGGTTTACAAACTGCCAATATTTCCTTCGGCCGCATCCCGGATGGCGGAGATAACCGGTCATTCATGCCGCCTTCACCCGGTTCGGCTAATTCATTAAATGCGATTTGGAAAAACTCTTCGTTACCGACTGACTTCACCGTCTATCAGAATTACCCGAATCCGTTCAACGGTCAGACCAAAATCCGCTATTATTTGCCTCAGTCCGCTGTTGTACAAATCGCCGTCCTCGATCTTATCGGGCGGATCGTCCTGGATTTTACTCCGCAGAACCAGTCAGCCGGAAAACATATTTTCGCTCTGTCTCTGGAAGAGATTGGCAGCGGGATTTACTTCGTGCGGGTTAATGCGGGAAAAGAGCAGCGCCTGCTCAAATGTGTGCTCGTGAAATAATTGTCTGACAATGATGTGAGATTTCTTAGCGGTTTTTTTGTCCGGAATCCTTAAATGAGTTCACTGCCCGCCAGACCCGTAGAAAATTGCCGCCCCAGATTTTGGCTATATCGTCTTCAGAATAGCCGCGCCGGACGAGTTCGCGGGTAATGTTTTCCATCTGGCTCGCATCCCGGCAATCCTGCAAGGCGCCGCCGCCATCGAAGTCGCTGCCGATCCCAACATAATCGATTCCGATCAATTTAACGACGTGATCGATGTGGTCGGCCAGATCGCTGACCGTTGCTAATTGCTGAGGATAGCGCATCTCAATTGTGTCCCGTTCCCGATAGGCGTTTGTTCGTTCTTCCAGACTTAATTGGTCGAGATCGGGATATTTCTCCCAATAAATTTTCAGGGCAGCTTCACGTTCGGCATTTTCCATGCCGGATTTGACGTAGCCGGTGTACAGGTTTATCTGAATTACTCCACCCTTTTGCGCTATTGCCTTCAGCATATCGTCGCTTAGGTTGCGCGGATGATCGCAGATAGCACGGGCACAGGAATGGGAAGCAAAAACCGGCGTCCGGCTGAGCGCCAGCACATCGTAAAAAGCGCTGTCGGAAATATGCGAGACGTCGATCAGCATACCGACGCGATTCATCTCGCGCACAACCTCGCGTCCGAATTTACTCAGACCGCCGTGTTCAGTTGAATCATTGGCTGAATCGCAAATGTCATTATTCTTCGTATGGCAAAGCGTGATGTAGCGAATTCCGAGGTCATAATATTTCCCGATCAGGCTCAGGTCATTTCCGATGCCATACCCATTTTCCAGACCGATCAGGATGGCGCGTTTATCTTTCCTGACAGTCTCATTAATTTCGTCCGGTGTATATGCGATTTCGGCCAGATTTATATTACTGGCGACGGCTGACCGGATGGCGTTCAGGATTCGCAGAGTGGACGCCTTTGCCTTTTCATTGCCTTCCGGCGTACGTTCACCCTGCCAGATAAAAACGGCAAAGAACATCGCATCCAGTCCGCCCTCTTTCATGCGCACCAGATCGACCCGCCCGCCGCTGGCATCGGCTTCATGGCGTTCGCCGATGTTAAATTCCGGCCGACTGAGGTGCATGGGCGTGTCACAATGCGTATCAATTGTCAGGACTCGCTGGTGAATCTGCCGGGCTTTACGATCCAAATTTGATTCTTTCATATTCCCTATCGTCGCACAGCCAGCCATCAATATGACCAATCCTGATAAAGCAATCGCCAGCCAGTTTTTACCGATTCCGATTCGTCTATTTTCCTGCATTCTAATTCCTTTTCATCTGCGCCAACCAAACAATTTTTTAAAGTACTTAATAGCACTTAATAGTACTTCTTCTCTTACTTTTCCTGCACTTCCTGCCAGCGAAAACAGCTGACAAGATGATCGTTGACCATTCCGGCGGCCTGCATGAACGCATAGCAAATCGTCGGACCGACGAACCGAAATCCACGTTTAACCAGATCGGCGCTCATGGCTTCGGCCTCCAGTGATTTGGCCGGTAATTCGGCCAGCACTTGCCTGTGGTTGACAATCATTTTTCCACCGGTGAATTGCCAGATGTAGCGATCGAATGTCCCAAATTCCTTTTGAATTTCCATAAAGCGGACGGCATTTTCGATCGTCGCCCGGATTTTGGCGCGATTGCGGATGATACCGGCATCGGCCAGCAGGAGATTATAACGGTCTTCATTGAATTTGGCAATCTTGCGGACATCGAAATCCGCAAACGCCCGCCGGAAATTTTCACGTTTGTGCAAAATCGTACGCCAGCTCAGCCCGGCCTGAAAGGCATCCAGTACCATAAATTCGAATAGTTTCTGATCGTCGTGAACCGGCACGCCCCATTCGGTATCATGGTAAGCGATCATCAGTGCATCGTCCGCTGGCCACGGACAGCGGGAAATTTCTGTCATTCACATTCTCCATTTGTTGAAAAAAATGTTTTCTTTAACACCTGAAAAATAGCTTGCGGTTAATTTACAATTACTGTAATATTTTCCAGTATGTCTTATAATAAATGGTTTGCCGGCAAGGTTTGTATTTTAGGTTTAGTGGTAAGTCTGATTTCGGTTGTTCATTCTGAAAACACCTAGACCAAACTACCGCTGAGCGGCGGTAAAATTCTCGATCTGGAACGATTTCCGGGTAATCCATCCGTCATTTTAGCAATCGCTGAAAGTGATGGCCTGTATCGCAGTGATGACAACGGCGCCAGGTGGACAAAAATTCGTTCCGGCTCTTTTAATGATATTGCCTGCACGGCAAACGGAACTGCATTTGCGGCCGATAACAGCGGTCTACTCAAATCGGAAGACAGTGGCCAGACCTGGACAACAATTCTCTCACACTACACCCGTCAGGTAGTTTGCCAGGACAGTCTCGTTATTGCCGATACGGTCTCGACCGGTTTTATTAATGGATATAAAGCCGAATGGATCATCAGCCTTGATCATGGGGAACACTGGCAGGTTTGGGGAGGTACCAGCAGTTATTATTCGATCTGGTTTGTATCCTTTATCAATGAGCGGGAACGTGGTTCATTTTTATTTCATCGGAACGGATATATTTACCGATCGGACTCCGGAAGGTTGTACC
>JAZDEI010000180.1:0-20928 GCA_043808945.1 Fidelibacterota bacterium
GCCTGACAAAGTCGCGGACAAAGCTGGCAGGGATCGAGCAACTTATACAGGTTGGCAGTGCGCGATCTAATTTCTTCAGCGGATAAGGTCGGCATGTTTTACCGAATTTTTAATGCTTTCTTGATGGTTGGCGTCAGACAATCGACTATACGCACAAAGCCCAAATCGTTCAAATGAACGCCATCGACCGTGCCTTCGTTGTCCGGGAATTTCAGCGCCTTTGGACGGATCAGGTATAGCGGCGATTTTTGAGTTTTTTGCAGGATTTCGTAAGCCGCTAGCAGATTGGCGTTTTTCTGATCGAGTAGAATCCGTGTGGAATCACTCAGCCAGGCATTGGCAAATTCCGTTGCCGAAACCAGAATAATCGGTGTAGCGGGATGCGCCTTCCGTAAAATGCTCACGAACGGCACGACTCGCCCGGCCACCATTTCCGGCGTCATGTTAGGCAGGCAATCGAGAACGAAACAGGCGGCGTCGATCTCTGCCAGCAAGTTAGCGAGAGTCAATTCCAGGTTGCCGTTGCCGGAAAAGCCGAGATTGATGGTTTCTGCGTCCAGATCACGTCCGATGATAGCCGGATAAGCCAGACCCGGTCGCGATGCGCAGCCGCCCTGGGTGATCGATGTTCCGTAGAAAACGATCGGCTTGGCGATTTTATATTGGTGAAGATAAGGTCTGATTGTCGCGCCGGAAACAACGCCGATTTCGAGTGAGTCGGGAGCATCGTACAGCGGCAGATAGAGCCGGAAAAATTTCGGTGCGCGGTCCATCTGGGTGACAACTTTAGCCTTAAAATTCGGTCCGTCGTTCCAGCCTTTGGCCGAACCGGCCCAGCGCCATTCCTGATCTTTTTCCGACCAGCAATAGAGATCGAAACCTTTAATGCCGAGGTCGGTCATATGCGGCATGTGATTATTAAATCGTGCTTTCCAGCGCAGCTGAATTTCAGGTGAATCGGTCGTGAACGAGAGTGTCAAGCCGGCCGAATTTTGCCCAAGCCGCCAGACTTCCGGCCGGACGACGGTTTCCGCAGAAACCGGCAGGCGATTATAAGGTTGAGATCTATTTTCCCAGGCGCGTCCTTCGACGGGAAAATCGGAACCGTTATACCAGGTAATTTCCTGTGCGAACACCGGAATACCGATGCCCAGCAGAATGATTAAAAGGATTTTGGTATTTAACGGTTTCATAATATCAATTTCGGTTAATGATTAGTTGATATTTTCATTCGGAGCAGAATTGGATCATCTTCAGAATCGCGGCCTGGCAGACCGGGCAGAAAGCAATCTGATGCCGCGAAAACATGATGCAGTCCGCGCAGGGACGATATAAACCTTCGGACGCATATCCGGCTCCCTGGAATGCCCCAACCATTCCATAATATTTTTGATTTTTCAGGATTTGCTCCAGTTCCGGCGACTTGTCTTTAGCGGCCTGGTCGTAAGCGGCTTTATTCCAGGGAGTCGGCAACGGAATGCCCGGAGTGACCAGATTTTGCCATTTCACTTTTAACGGAGTCAGCAGAGCCGAGATATTTGGTTCCCAGGGCTCGACTCCCGCCGGATACAACTCGTTATATGGTGTGCTTGATGTGTAGTATTCGTCTGCCAGACCGGCGAAAGCATGGCCGAATTCATGCACGAAAACATAGTCCGGCCAACTGCTCTGTTCCGGTTTTTCGGCGGTGCTGTAACAGGTTGCGAACAGGTTGAAGATTCCGCCGCCGCCGTATTTATTGGAATTAAAAATGAAAATGATCTGATCGTACGGAACCCGAGCGGCGATGTCACGCAGGCGGCGATTATCGAACGCCAGAACATAGCGGTCGAGATCCAATGAGTTATAGGTCAGATCGAAAGCGCTGCACACGAAGATATTTTCACGCGGATTGTCGATACCCAATTCAGCCGAAGGAACTTCCAGCATCCAGACGTTGAATTTATCGGCTTGTTCTTTAAACGGACTGACGCTGAACAGCACGGACAGAAAGTGGCGGCATCTCTCGTGAAATTGGCGCATCTCCGCTTTCGTATAACCCTCCGGTAAAATCAACAGATCGATCTTGCGGCTGGAAGGGCCGTTATAAATTAACTTTCTCAGCCGGTAATCATTTCCGGGCATATCCCTGTTGATAAAACGCGAGTCGGGCGTGATCGTGGTTTTAAACTGCTGAACGAATTGATTCTGCCGGTTGCGCGAAGCCAGCGTGACGATAATTTCACGCCGTGGGAACGGGATCAGGAGCGAGAAAGGAAATGTTCGTAAAACTTCCTGTCCGGCTTCGTCAGTCGATTGCCATTCATTGAAAATACTGCTGAAGCCGTGCGAGTAAAGCAGCGTTTGACTTTCCGCGTCATAAATGCGGATGATATGATGTCCGAGATCGAGCGTATCGATCAGGTTTGTCTGACTTCCGGCCCACGCTGGACTTGCGTAAACTGCATCCAGACTGAATATATTTTTGGTTTTAGTGCCGGTGAAATAGAAATCAAGACGCATGGTCTGATCAAGGAAATAATCGTCAAAGCGCGGACCGGTGGTGGCAAAGCACCCGATGCTCAGACTAAGGACGACAAGACACTGATGTAATTTTTTCAACCGGTACTCCATTTTTAAAACCCGATGCAAATTATTCATAGCGGGAGAGGATTTCAAGAGAAAGTTGATAAACGATATTTTTATCGAGATAAAATTGGTTCGGCATAAACGACGTTGACTAATTGTGCCCCGACGCGTAAATTGTCCGGGAATTTAACGAAGATCATATGATAACTTTTTTCAACGCCAGCTGCACATTCGGAAAAGACGCCGGGATCAAGAATATCAATCTATCGATTAACGAAGGCGAGTTCGTTTTTATCACCGGTTCGTCCGGCGCCGGCAAATCGACCTTGTTGCGGCTGATCTATATGGATCTTTTTCCGGAAAAAGGCAAAGTCGTAATCCGGAACTTTGACAGTTCCAAAGTCCGTCCGAGCGAGATACCGTTTCTGCGACGCAAAGTTGGAATGATCTTTCAGGATTTCCGTCTGCTGGACGACCGCAATGTATATCAAAATGTGGCGCTCAGCCTGTATGTTTCGCATTATAAAACCAAAGAGATCAAGACCCGTGTCTATAATGTCCTGAATCAAGTCGGGCTGGGGCACCGCATTTACTATCGTCCGGGGGAGCTTTCCGGCGGCGAACAACAGCGAGTCGCGATTGCCCGGGCATTAGTCAAGGAACCGGTAGTTTTGCTGGCCGACGAACCGACCGGTAATTTAGATCCGCGGGTCTCGTCCGATCTGATGAGCCTTTTGACCAAGATTAATCAGAAAGGAACGGCGGTCATAGTCGCTACGCACAATTATTCTCTCATTCCGCGGGTTTCCAATGCGCGTCTGATTCAAGTTCACGAAGGGGAGATCGTTAATCCGGTATGATAGTTTTCTGGTTTCTGATCAAAGAGGGATTTCGGGGATTAATTCGTTCCAATTACGCCGGAGCGTTTTCGATCATTATCATTGCCCTGTCGTTAGTCCTGATCGGGTTCGGTTATGTCGGTGCCCGCGATACTTTAGTCCTGGTCGAAAACATCCGTTCGCAGTTTGACATCACTGTTTTTGTCCAGCGCGATGCCAGTCTGAACGATCTGGAGAATTTTGCACGCGAACTGGGTGATATTAAGGATATTGAGCAAATCGTCTACATTTCAACCGATAGCGCCGCGACAAAATTCCGTCTGGAATTCGGTGAAGATATATTTAACATACTCGATTACAATCCACTGCCACCCTCATTTACTTTGAGTCTGAAGCCGCCATCCCGAAATCTGGCCAGCGTCGAAAGGGTTGCCGCCCGGATCAGGCGCTCGGCCATCGTGGATGAGGTCAAGTACCGCAAGAATTTCCTACGCCTGCTTGAAAAATACCAGCGTCTGATCTTCTTCTCCGTTATTACGGCTTTTGCACTTCTTACATTGATTTCGATAATTCTGGCCTCCAATTCCATTAAAATGACGATTTTTTCGCGCCGGGAAGTCATCTCCACCATGAAACTGGTGGGCGCTACAAATAACTTTGTTAGAGCGCCGTTTCTGATAGAAGGAACGCTGGAAGGAATAATCGGCGCTTTTCTGGCAGCCGTCGTTATCGGGCTAAGTTTTCATTTCGTGAATAATTATTTGCAGGACTTGATCGAATACCGTGCGATAGTCAGTTACCGCTTTTACGGCGGCCTGATTTTGCTGGGCAGTCTGATGGGATTGGTCGGCAGTCTGCGTGCGATCCGTAAATTTCTGGTATAGAATCTGGCGTTTTTATTTTACGTTTTACTATTAAATGCACCAGTCGCCGGGTGTCATTTTGCTTGGATTGACCTTCAATAAAAACTAAATTCCGCCGTTATGATAATTGAAGTTGTGATTAAAATATTGCGAGCTTTTCAGACCTTCAAAAAGTCGTGTCGATTGCATAAACAAAAACCAATTTGCCAGAAAGTCCGAACGAATTTTATAATTGGCCAGATTGACCGCATTTTTGGCTGGCATTTCACCCAGGTATTAATTGGTACCGGAATTGCAGGGCAAAACGCGATTCTGTAGTTTGACAGGATTGGTATTTGAAAGGCTAACAATAGGAGTGAATGATTTTGAAAAATAAAGGACACAGTGAGCATTCGTCCGAGAAAAAAAAGAATGTACCTAAAACAACCGAAATATGTCCGGATGAACAAGAGAAATCGAAGCAGAAGATCGAGGAACTGGAAGATAAAATTACCGCTCAGAGCAAAGCCCTGACTGAAGCGAATGAAAAATACCTGCGACTGGCGGCTGAACTTGATAATTATCGCAAACGGCGCGAGAAGGAGTTCGGTGATATCATCGAATATGCCGGCGAAGAAGTGCTCCGGAACGTCCTGCCGGTTCTGGATGATCTGGAACGCGCCTGCAGTAATATCAAAGAGAATGGAGAACAATCTCTGCGCGAAGGATTGGAATTGATATACCGTAAGTTTCAGAAGACGTTGCAGAATCTCGGTGTGGAGCCGATTGAATCAGTCAATCAGCCTTTTGATCCGTATTTTCACCATGCCGTAATGGCCAGAGAGGAAAGCGAAGTCGCCCCGGAAATCGTACTCGAAGAGTATGAGAAGGGGTATAAATTTAAGAATCATGTATTAAGACATGCGAAAGTTGTAGTCAGTAAATAATGCCAAAAGATTACTATGAAATCCTAGGCGTCAAACGCGACGACTCGGCCGAAGAGTTAAAAAAAGCTTATCGTAAAATCGCTATGCAATATCATCCGGATCGCAATCCGGGCAACAAGGAAGCCGAAAATAAATTCAAAGAGGCCGCCGAGGCTTATTCGGTGCTGTCAGATACCGAAAAGCGCCGGATCTACGATCAGTATGGCCAGGCCGGATTGAGAGGATCGAACGGATTCAGCGGCGGTCAAAACATGAATATGGACGATATTTTCTCCATGTTTGGCGATATATTCGGTGGACATTTCAGCGGATTCGGCGGCTTTGAAGACTTTTTCGGCGGCGGACGGCAACGTTCACCAAACGATAACCGCCGCGGCAATGATCTGAAAATCAAAATGCCGCTCAGTCTGGAAGAGATTAACACCGGCGTAAGTAAAAAAGTCAAAATCAAGCGACAGGAAGTTTGTCCGGCATGCTCCGGAAGCGGTGCTAAACCGGGCACTTCGGTCGTTACCTGCCCTGTCTGCCGGGGAAGTGGTGAGGTGCGCGAAGTGGCCCGTTCTTTCTTCGGCCAGGTGGTCAACGTTCGTCCATGCTCGAATTGCAATGGCGAAGGCGTCATCGCCGAACACCGTTGCCAGCAATGCGGCGGTGACGGACGAATTCAGGACACAAAGGAATTGACCGTCAAAGTTCCGCCGGGAGTTACGACCGGTAATTATTTGACGATGCATGATGAAGGCAACGCCGGAATCAGGAAAGGTTCACGTGGCGATTTGATCGTGATCTTTGAAGAGAGACAACATGAATACTTTGTCCGGAATGAAGATGACATTTATATCGACCTGCATGTCGCACCGGCCGAAGCGGTTCTGGGAGCAGAAATCGAAGTTCCAACCCTCAACGGACGGGTAAATTTATCCATTCCGTCCGGAACACAACCCGGCAAGATGTTGCGTCTCAAACATAAGGGACTTCCGCACCTGCAACATTCCGGACATGGTGATATGATTGTCAGGATTCAGATTGATATTCCCGAAAAAGCCAGTCTAAAAGAACTTGAAATATATCGTGAGTTATTAAAATCAGAAGTAAAAAAGTTCAAGCCCGAAAATCGTTATAGTAAGATTCGTTGAATTCTTTTACATTCCGATTACGATGGAGTTATAAAAGATTTTTAATTTTTATGAAAAATGCTAAATTTGACCCGCCAGGAAAAAGTAGTGATTCAGTTTCTGGTCGCATGTTTCCTGGTCGGTGCGACCATTCATCTGTACAAGACGAGGATCAGTCGCGTTAGATATGAAAAAAGCCTTCAACAATCAGCCGAGGCGGATACATTTCGCAACCAGGCCGGTCAGGTTGATTCGGAATATACCGAAATCCAGCGACGGGCAGATCAACCGGCTATCTCAAAATCCAAAGTCACACTTCAGCATAAAATAAATTTGAATACTGCCACCAAACAGGATTTGATGCTTTTACCCAAAATCGGACCGGTAACCGCTGAAAATATTCTGGCGTATCGCACCCAGGTCGGGAAGTTCTCGAACATAGAAGAACTTTTAAAAATTAAAGGCATCGGTAACAAGACATTTGAACGAATTAAAGGAGATGTAACTCTTGAGTAGCGTAAAGGTAAATGTCAAATCAGAAGATCGTCAGCTGATTCCGGAATATAAACCGACTCTTGTGAAAATATTGAATATCGTTGCCGGTTTTCTGGCTTTGATATTAATTGCGGTTATCTGCATCCCATCTGTAATCTGGAAAGAAGAAGATGCAATTCGCAATTTAAGCCACAAACGGATGGCAATTCTCAACAATGTCGAAAAATACTATAATCAGATGGCCGGAACATATCAGTCTGATCCGATTTTGGCGATGAAAATTATTACTGCGGCGCGTGACAGTACCAGGGCTGACAGTAATTTCTTCGGTCAACAAATCATCAGGATACCTGAAGGTCGATTTAAACTCGATGTCCCGAAGAATTTCCATGAGTCTTTTGATACATGTTTTGCATTAAAATATCAGATGTCGGATACGCTGATCGATACCACTGTCAAAATCCTGAAGTGGAATACGGAATTAATGACCTTTGATACTGTTTACGTCATGTCATCCCGTTTGAAAGAAGTTAAATCTGATCCGAATTTTAAAAGTATTCTCGATACGGAAATCAGTAGACGTGTCGCCAATAATACCTACTACCGGCGCTATTATCTGAAGAAAGATTTTGCCATACGACCACTGCTTGATACAACTTATCAGATCACGAAAACAGAAGAAGGCATTAAGATTCAAGATCCGATTAAAAAAAATATCCGCGAACCGCGTTTCGTGGTTTTTGCTTTTATCGACTCTACACACGGATATATTGAGAACGACGAACCTAGTTGGAAATAATTAACCGACTAATCGGGAGAACAATATAAGATGCTGGCTATAAGCCTGTCCGAGAATTTTGTCCGATATGGGCAACTAATCAAAAATGATGATTCGTTTTCCATCGAAGTTATGTCCAAGAAACCTCTGCCGTTTAAATTCGAACCAGCCATATTAAAAAGTCCTGATTTTGCCGCCAAACTTGAAACTATCTTTTTGGATATCCGAAGCGTTTTGCCGGTTCCGGATCGTTTTGTGGCATTATCCGTTCCATCCAGCTGGTTTAGTCTCTCTGTAAATCCGATTGATCTTGGCCTTGAGCCGGACAAGGTTGCCGAGATTCTCGATTGGAATGAAAAACAGCGCCTTGGCGAACATTTCGACCAGAAGTTTATTCAACATTATCCGCTCAAACAGCGTGAATATGAATCGAAGCGTGACTATCTGACTGTGTCTTATTACAAAGAATTGGGCCGCGTATTGAACCGTGCCTGTCAGCCGGCTGGTTTTAACATTAAGGTATTCGATCTTAATATTTTCAGCGTCGCGACAGCGCTCGAAAGACTTTATAAAGGGAAAAATGGAGAAAAATGGGGCGTTTGGCGCGTCGATGAAGATCGCCATACCCTGATAATCATTAAATCCGATGAATTCAACCAGTACATTGAATTCAAACTGGGCGATCACTCCGATTACAGCATTCTGGTGAATTCCAATCCGGGTGAGGATGGCGAAAAGGTTGTTTCCCAGATCAATGATCTCCGAAATTTCAGCAGTGAGGTGATAGATTCGGTCGATAATCTTTACTTCTTCGCACACGATATCGATTCTGAATTTTATAATATGGTCTTGTCCTACGACATCAGCAACCTGAAATGTATCGATCCGTTCGATAATATTAAGCCGGTTGATCTGTACAAAGATGATGGCGAAGGAACCGGCGCCGTTAGTCAATTTTTAGACGTTTTGGGATTGTTATTCCGTTTCTTACCTGAGGGCGAATAATGATAAAAATTAACCTCGCAACCAAACCCGGCTTACAGGATGAATCTGAAAACAAATTGACTCCCGGAAGCCATAATGACATATTTACGCTAAGTCCATCGGCTGCTCCTCCTTCTCCGTCTGTACCTCCTGCACCAGTTAACGATCAGCTTCCGGAAGAGCCCCATGATGAAATGCCGCTTGAAATGCCGGATTTTAACGATGATATTTTCAAATCGGTTGAAGCCAATCTGCAAATGCTGGAACAGGCCGAGGCCGAGGAATTTGTACCGAGACATGTCTCTTTACCGCCCGAAAAATTGGAGGAAATCGATAAAGAAAAGGCAATTGAGAATCTGACCCAACGCCCGATCCGTCGGCGTTTAGTCAAATTATTTAGTTACTTAATTGTTTTTGCGATTATTGGTTATGGTGGCTACTGGGCTTATAACAAATATTTGAAAACGCCAATGCCGGCGATCGTCATACCCGCTGAAACCCAGGATGCTTTTCCGGTTGAAGAGCAACCTGTTGCAATGGAACCGAGCCCGGTGATAACAGAGACTCCGGCCCCTGAATATGGTCAACCTGTAAATCAATCCCCGTCCGCTAATGTGCCGGAAGTCAGACAACCGGTTCAGCAACCCGTAACTCAACGACCAGTCGCTCACCAACCTGTTGCTCAGCAAATTATCAATCAGGTTGAAGAAATCTACATTCGGCAAATTTTATCCGGTACCGGCCGCAGTCAAATACTGGCGCAGGTGATCGGTGCTATCCCGGCCAGTTATCGGCTCCAATACCTGAAAATGAAATCTGAAAAAATCAGTTTCCTGATTTACGTCAATAGTGAAGAAGAGGCCCGGCGCATTAAAACTGCGGTCGAGAATATACCGGGACTTTTCCCGCCGGATGTGTTTTATATCGAACGGATGGCGTCGGTCGCGGCTCCGTCGGTTCAAATTATGGCAATCCTGAAACTCCGCAATCAAATATCTGTCCCGATGAGAAACATTCGTTTCCAGAACGATGTTGAACTGTCGCAGACGCTTTGGGCAATCGGTAAGCGTAACCAGGTAACATTATCACCGCTAAGTATCACCGAACCACCAGGCTCTCAGCCGCGATTGGCGGAAATTAGCGGGAGTGCTTCGCTGTCCGGTTTTTCCAGTTTATTGCGGGATTTACTGGCTCTTGACCTTAATCTGAGCATCGAACAGATTTCATTGAGCCCGGGAAGAGATTACGGCAGTATCGACTTTTCCCTGAATTCGGTTTTATTTCCCCAAAAGATGTGAAATGGTGCGGATCATCGCCGGTTCTTTTAAAAGCCGATCAATACATTACAGTAAAAAACTTGCTATTCGTCCAACACAGGATCGGGTGAAATCGGCTCTGTTTTCGATACTTGGCGATGTATCTGACCTGCGAGCCGTCGATCTCTTTGCCGGAACCGGCAATCTGGGACTCGAAGCCCTTTCGCGCGGGGCGGCTTATTGTACTTTTGTGGAAAACGATTCCCAAAATGTGACACTAATTCGTCGGAACTTAGCCGAATTTGGTTTGGAACCAAAAGCTGAAGTTATTCGCTCCGATGTCTTAAAATATCTGAATACCAGGCCCGTCTGTGACCTGATCCTGGCTGATCCGCCATACAGGTATCCTTATTATGCTGAACTACTCCAGGCCTTTAGCGGACTGGCTTTGGATACGCAAATTGTGCTGGAAACCGACAGCAAATTTCAGATACCGGAATTTTTCAAACCAGCCGAAGTCTCAGTGCGAAAGAGCGGCGATACCAATTTGAATTTTATCAGAGTATAAATGAAGATCGCAATATATCCCGGCAGTTTTGATCCCGTTACCAACGGGCACTTAGATGTTCTCAAACGAGCGGCTTCGCTGTTCGATCTGGTTTATATCGCAGTTGCCAGAAATTTGCAGAAGGTTCCGCTATTCACAGCCGAAGAACGAGTGGTGTTGATCCGAGACTGCACGAAAGAAATTCCCAATATCAAGATGGATAGTTTCGACGGTATGGTTGTCGATTACGCCCGGAAAGTCGGCGCGGATGTCATTATCCGCGGACTGCGCGCCCTTTCCGATTTCGATTATGAATTCCAGATGGCTTTAATGAACCGTCATCTCAATGAAAAAATCGACACGGTCTTTCTGGTGCCACATGAAGATTATACGTATCTGAGTTCCTCGATGGTGCGGGAACTGGCCCGCTTCGGTGGGGATATCAGCGCTTTTGTGCCGGTCAACGTGCAGGCGGCGCTGTTGCATAAAATCAGGAGATAGAAATGAAATTACTTGAAGAGATCCGGCTTCAGGCCAAGAAATGTCATAAAATTATCGTTCTGCCGGAAGCGCATGATGAAAGGATTATACAAGCCGCAGAAATTCTGCAAAAGGAAGAGATTGCCCGCGTAATCTTAGTCGGCGATCCGCTTAAAATCAATTCACATGCTCAGGAATTGAACCGTGATCTTTCAGCAGTTCGGATCATCGATCCGTCGCAGTTCGAAAAATACCTGGAATTCTGCGAGACTTATTACGAAAAACGTAAACATAAAGGGATGACCGTCGAGAATGCCCGAACGATCATGCTCAATCCGACCTATTTTGGCGCGATGCTGGTGGAAAAAGGTTTTGCTGACGGTTGCGTCTCCGGTGCGGATACGACGACCGGTGACGTTTTAAAAGCCGCACTGCATATCATCGGAACCGATCCGGCCACGCCGACCGTTTCCAGTGACATAATCATGATCACCGCGGACGAACAGAAAATCTGGAGTTTTGCGGACTGCGCGGTCATGCCCAACCCGACTGCGGAACAGTTGGCTGACATTGCAATAGCCACGGCCAATACTCATCGTAAAGTTGTCAAAACCGAACCGGTGGTCGCGATGCTCTCTTTTTCCACTAAAGGGAGCGCCAAACATGAATTAGCCGATAAAGTCATCCGGGCAACTGCTATCGTACGCCAAAAATATCCCGACCTGAAAATCGACGGTGAATTGCAGGCCGATGCGGCTATCGTGCCGAAAGTCGGCGCGAAAAAAGCACCCGGCAGTATAGTCGCCGGCCACGCCAATGTTCTGATCTTCCCGGATCTGAACGCCGGGAATATCGGTTATAAATTAGCCCAGCGCATCGGCGGTTGCGAGGCGGTCGGGCCGATCATTCAGGGTTTGAAAAAACCGATGAACGATTTGTCGAGAGGTTGCAGTGTCGATGACGTCGTCAATGTCACAGCCATTATCTGTAATCTTGCCTGAAAAAATAGAATCGAAATAACATGCCGACTTACGAATATTACTGTAAAAAGTGCGGCGCGGAATTTGAAAAATTCCAGCGCATGAGCGAGGAACCGTTGAAAATTTGCCCAAAATGTGGCCAGACCGCTGTTCATCGCAAGATCAGCGGCGGCACCGGGTTGATTTTTAAAGGTTCCGGTTTTTATGTGAATGATTACGGCGGGAAGAAAGAGACAAAAAGCACTCCGAAGACACGGGGAAAGGAAATCTCGTCTCCCTCCAAAAACAGCACGGACAAACCGGCTTCGGAAAATCCAAATAGCAGTTCTAAAAATCCCGTTTCCAAGTGAAATGGGATTATGAATTAAAATTTAATTAGTTCGTCAATTCTCTTTCGGAGGGGTGTTCCCTTTTTTACGATATAAGATCGCAACCGGGATGATCACCAGATAACCGATCAGGAGCGTGATAGGTGCCACCGTCAGTGAACGAAAACTGTAGGTAGCGCCGCTGGCCATGAAATAATAGCCGGCAAAGATCACAGCGATCCCAATAGCAAAGATGACGTAGTTGATTTTGCTGAAAGAGAGGACCTTTACGAAGGTCGATGACTTTTTAGTTTTTGTGCTTACTTTTACCATAACGGCCGGAATTTATTTAACTATTCACTATTTTCCAATGTATAACGCCGCAAATCACCGGAAGTTTACATTTAATTTGTAAATCTTTTTCGGTCAAAAGCGCGTTAAGTACCGGTTAAAAGTAATTCCACCGTTGACAAACAAGCGGCAATTGCTTAGTTTCAAGCGTGAACGATCGGAAATCTCAGAAACAGGGTAATATGCATACGGCGCGTTGGTGGCATTCTTTAAAGGACGGGGATGTCCGGTGTTTTCTTTGCCCGCGGGGTTGCCGGATAAAAATTGGTAAAAGCGGGGTCTGCCGGGTGCGCTATAACGAAGCCGGACAGTTGTTCTCGCTGGTCTGGGGACGGCCGATCGCGGTTCATATCGATCCAATTGAGAAAAAACCGCTTTACCATTTTTTACCGGGAAGCCGTATATTTTCAATCGGCACTGCCGGTTGTAACCTGCGTTGTGAATTCTGCCAGAATTGGGACTTGTCGACGGCCGGTGGAACGACCCGCGATGGAAGATTGGTTTTACCGTCGGAACTCATTCAGTCTGCGCTCGAAAGTCAATGTGAGTCGGTTGCATTTACTTACAACGAGCCGACGATTTTCGGAGAGTATGTGGTCGATATAGCCACACTGGCCCGCAAGGCCGGTTTGAAAACCGTCATGGTGACCAATGGCTATATTTCGCCGGAAGCAATTACCGATATTTACCCGTTAATCGATGCGGCAAATATTGATTTAAAGTCGATTAACGAAGATTTTTATCGTAAGTATTGCCAGGCCGAACTCAGACCGGTATTGGAAGCCATTCTTGAAATTAAACGGCATGGAACCTTCATTGAATTGACTACTTTACTGATTCCGGGTTTGAACGACAGCGAGACGGAATTGCGAAAATTGTGTGATTGGATTACCGGAGAGGTCGGTGCCGACACACCGCTGCATTTTTCGGCGTTTCATCCGGCCCACAAAATGTCCGACCGACCGGCGACTTTAAAAGCAATCCTCGACCGGGCACGTGATATTGCTCTCCGGGCTGGCCTGCATTATGTTTATGAAGGCAATGTCATCACGACTACTGAATCCGATACAATTTGCCCGGCTTGCGGTCGCGTATTGGTAGTCCGCCATTGGCAGGCGGAAATACGAAATTCTTTACAGGGCGACCGGTGCCAATGCGGTCAGCAAATTCCGATTGTCAGATAAACGCGCGATTTGAGCATTGGGAAAGTTGAACATTTGAATATTAGGAGAAATGAAAATGTTGACACGGATGACTATCGAACTCGATCACAGTGAACTGATGGAATTTCGGCAGGCATTAACGCAGATGATTCTCAATCAGCCGACCGTTGAGATTAAACTCAATCCCGTTCTGCGGGGAGTTTGTCGTCAAATAATCAAGGATATTGACCGTTGGGAAGATGTGAAAAAGGAAAGATGGTGAACCGGGACAGAAATTCATTGATAATTAAATTGATATTTGTAAATTCGGTGTCGGTATTTTAATAAGGATTTAGCGAGGATGACTGAAGAAAAGTTAATTGACTTTGGAAACGAGGAAAGTTGTAAAAATTATCTCGTCACCAAGTTTGATGACTTGTTCCAGGGAATCAATAACCTGTACGGTAAGGAATTGATGGAAGAATTACTCCGGCGGATGGAGAAAACGATAGCGGTTTTCCACCAGGATGTTAAATCCCTGATAAAGGATTTAAAACCGGTGGAGGAGCGGACTATCATCAGCGGATTTCCCAAAACGGTTACGACTATACCCGAAAAACCAGCGGTTGTTCCCCAGTCCGGCTCTGTTTTCACGACTGAGAAAAATGAATGGGAACAGCATCTTAGTTAATCTGAATATTTATAAATGAAGCTACAGGAGATATGAATGAAAGAACTGATGAAAACAATAGCTCTGGTGCTGTTGGTACTCGCAGCAGTCTATTTTTTCTTTGCCTTTGAAAAAATGAACATGCGCATGGAAACCTTAAATTCGCTCGATTCTACGCATAGTGTGACGATTAATGATTTCGATCATAGTCTCAATGATCTGGATTTGGAATTCCAGGGACGTGGTAAACATATCCAGCAATTCCAGATATCATTGGTGCAGATGGGAAATAAACTGGATAGCGTCAATCTGGCCTTGAGCGATAAAATTGAAGCTACCAATACCAGTATTGCCGAACTTAAAATTGACATCGATTCTCGTTTTGTAAAAATGAAATCCGAACAGGACGATATCAATGACAGACTCGGAAAATTCCAGCGTGAAACCCAACGTACTTTGACTGATTTGCAGTCTGGTATGACGCGAATGAGTCGTGAATTCGGCGATCTCGAAAAACGCGTCAAGACTTTAGAAACACCTCCGGCTCCGCCTAAGAAATAACCGGTGTGCGGACCTGAGGATAAAATTCCGAAACGGAATTTTAATTGTGCTATCAATTTTAATATTCGGGGGGAAAAGAGGATGAAAGGATCGAAAATTTTCTGTTTGGCAATCGCGACAGGGCTGATTCTTTCGGCCTGTGGCGGCGAAAAAGAGGTAAAAAAAGACGAGAAAAAACAGGAACCGACCACGGTGACGGTAAAATCCGACCAAACTAAGTCAGAGGCTGCCAAGAAATATACTCCACCAACCGGAATGAAAACTGTCCGGATTGATTCAACCGCTCAAAAGCAGAAGACTCAAGCGACCGTCGAAACCCCTAAATCAACCACGCTCAGTCAGGTGCCCACCGATCAAACCATTAAGTCCTCTGTTCTGGTACCGGACACGACCGGTGGTCAGGTGAAAAATATGACTCAAGTGGTTCCATCACCAACTGCCGTTTCGGCCGAGTCCAAACCCGCCGCTCCGTCGGTCATTAATCCGCAACCAAAGGCAGTTGCACTGAGCGACACGACAACCCCCAAAGCACCCTATCACAAACTACGGGAAGCACAGGTCAGCAGGGCGACCCTCGGTAGTCTGTTATTGGATGACATTTTCTTCGATGCCAACGAGACCGCGACTCCCAGCCTGGCATTCAACTCCAATTACTTAATTACACTGAGCAAAGTCGTTAAAGCGTTAAAAAGCGATCCGCAGGTCAATGTCCGCTTGACGGGCCATACCATGAAACTGGGCGATCAATTCGAAAAAGATAAAAACATTTCCCTGAAACGCGCCATTACGGTTGGAAAATTGGTACTGGGACTGTTCCCTGCGGATGAAAAAGAGAGTATCGCATATCGGATCGAGGTTGTACCGGCCGGTTCCGAGGATTTGCTGATCGAAGGTAATAACCGCGTTAAAGAAATGCTGAATCATCGGGTTTCGATCGAATTGATCGAAGGAAATCCAACCGGTTCCACCCTGGCCGATTTTGTATATCCGGAAAGGGTAGCCGAGACTTCGGCACAACGAACTGAAAAATCAACAACCCGGAACACTGCGACCATCGCCAGGTCGTCCAGTGGCAGAGCAACTACTCAGGAGATGATTTACAACAATGGGCAGAAATTATTTAGACAGAAAAAGTACAATGAGGCTATCAGTACTTTTGAGGAACTGGTCAGCCTGAGTCCCCAAAATGCACTGGCAGATAATGCCCAATGGTGGATCGGCGAATGCCACTATGCCCAGGGCGATTTTGTCGAAGCCTTAAATGCTTATCAGAAAGTATTTGAACTAGGGGATAGGAACAAATCCGCTTATGCCCAACTGCGCATGGGGTATTGCTACGAACATTTAAATCAACCGGACATGGCAAAAAGCGCCTGGGAAAAAGTCATTCAGAACTATCCCAATGCGTCCGAGGAAGTCACCAAGGCGAAGAAGGTCCTGTATATCGCCGGGACAAAATAAATTTTCTCTTAATTCATTCTTTAACTTATGAAATCAATGAATCTTAATATTGCATTGATGGGGAAATGTTTTAGGGCAAAGGTTATTTATGGGGAATAGTGCCGGGGGGGGGAATCGAACCCCCATGGACCGAAGTCCGGTGGATTTTGAGTCCACTGCGTCTACCAATTTCACCACCTCGGCAAAAAGCGCCCTAAAATTAACCCTTTACGGGATTAAAACAAGAAAAAACTAACGAAAGGAGTGGGTATGCCAGAATTCAATTACCGCACTATTTCCGAAATGTTTATTGGCGTGACTGACAAATACGCCGATCGTCCGATGTATGGGTATAAGAAGAATGAAACCTGGTTGGAACTGACTTTTGCCGAAGTTCGGGATCAGGTCGAGCAAATGACCTGCGGATTGAAAGCGCTGGGTTTAAACGCCGGGGACCATATCGCCATCGTCTCCCCAAACAATCAACTATGGGCGATGAGCGATTACGCAACGATTTGTGCCAGAGGGGTCGTTGTGACGATCTATCCGACTCTGACTGCCAAACAAATTTGGTGGATCGCCCAACATTCCGAAGCCCGTTTGCTGTTTTGCGGTGATACCGAACAAGCCGAGAAAGTCATTCCCCTTCTGCCGGAATTGCATCATGTCGAGAAAATCGTAGTGATGGACAATTCTGCAATAGACCATCCTAAAGCGATCAGCATGCGCGACCTGATGCTGAAAGGAGCCGAATATCGCCAGCAAAATCCCGACTCATTTTTATCCGATGTCGGCAAAATTCGGGAAAGCGACCTGCTGACCCTGATCTATACTTCCGGCACGACCGGCGAACCAAAAGGTGTAATGCTCACACATGGTAATCTGACATCGAATATCAAAGGAGCATTACAGGTTGTCGTGGCTGACGAAAATGATATTTTCCTGTCATTTTTACCGCTCAGTCACAGTTTCGAACGAATGGCCGGTCATTATTTAGCGACCGGCGTCGGAGCCAAGATCTGTTATGCCGAAAATATCACCACCGTCGCCGACAATATGCGGGAAGTGCGACCAACACTGATGACAGCCGTGCCGCGTTTTTATGAAAAAGTATACGCCAAAATCATCGACAATATTGCGGCATCTTCGAAGATCCGCCAAAAACTTTTCTGGTGGGCGATAGAGATCGGCAAAAAAACAGATTCACTCAAAATGGACAGTAAAAACATCGGCGCAATGCTCGGCACCCGCCTGAAAGTCGCCCAAAAATTAGTATTCACCAAATTACAGGAACGGGTCGGCGGTCGCCTACGCTTCTTCGTTTCCGGCGGTGCTCCGCTCTCCAGGGAAATCGCCGAATTCTTTAAAGCCGCCGGCATCTCGATTCTGGAAGGTTACGGATTGACCGAAACCTCGCCGGTTATTACCATCAATCCGCTCGAAAGATGCAAAGTCGGAACGGTCGGACCGGTCATTCCAAACGTCGAAGTGAAAATTGCTCCGAATGGAGAAATCCTGACGCGTGGACCACACATTATGCGGGGTTATTTCAAAGACGAAGCCAGCACGCAGGAAGTCATTGATCCGGACGGTTGGTTTCATACCGGCGACATCGGTATGATCGATAGCGAAGGATACATTACGATCACCGATCGTATAAAGAACATCTTGGTCACATCCGGCGGCAAGAATGTCGCTCCGCAACCGATGGAAAATGTCCTGGTAACCTCCAAGTGGATCGAGCAGATCGTCGTCATCGGTGACAAACGCCGGTTCGTGTCAGCTCTGGTCGTGCCGGCTTTCGTTAATCTGGAAAACTGGGCTAAGGAAAATAACCTGCACTTCGCATCGCGGGAAGAACTTATTTCTTTACCGGAAATTAAGCAGTTGTACGACCGGGTTATCTCGGAATCGATGGACGGTTTTGCCCAATTCGAGAAGGTTAAGAAATATATTTTATTACCTTCCGAATTCACGATCGAAAGCGGGGAACTGACTCCCTCGCTGAAAGTAAAAAGATCGGTCGTTGAAAATCGTTACGCTGAATTAATCGAGTCAATGTATCAGGAGATCGAAGGTTAATTGGCCGTATCATATAAATCCGCCGGAGTCGACATTGCCGCCGGCATTCAGGCCGTCAATGAAATAAAGACCATCGTAAAACAGACCTTTACGCCACAGGTGCTGAGCGAACTTGGCCTGTTCGGCGGTTGTTATGCCTTTCCGGTAAAAGACTACCGCGAACCGGTTCTGGTCGCCAGCACCGACGGGGTCGGCACTAAACTGATGATCGCCAATCTAATGAACCGGCACAATACGGTCGGTCAATGCCTAGTCAATCACTGCGTCAATGACATTCTGACGACTGGCGCGCAGCCGCTTTTTTTCCTGGATTATATCGGTACTGGCCGCCTGCAACCGGAAACCGTCAAGGAAATTATTAGCGGAATGGCAAGCGCCTGCCGTGAAAACGGCTGTGCATTGATCGGCGGAGAAATGGCCGAGATGCCCGGCATTTATAATGCCAAAGATTATGACCTGGTCGGTACGATCATCGGTGCAGTGGAAAGAGATCGGATGCTCTCCGGCCGGGTTAAAAAGGGCGACGTGTTGATCGGATTGCCTTCGACCGGCCTGCATACCAACGGATTTTCTCTGGCGCGCAAAGTGCTTCTGGCGGAACATTCCGTTACTGATTTCATCCCGGAACTGAATACGACCGTCGGTGACGCTTTACTGGCGATTCACCGCTCATATCTGAAGGCGGTCAGGCCGTTTCTGATCGATCGGAATTTGCACGCGCTCAGCCATATTACCGGCGGCGGAATCGTCGGCAATACCAGCCGGGTCGTACCCGCAAACCTGACATTGAAGATTGATTGGGAGGCCTGGAAATGGCCGCCGCTTTTTGAATTTATAAGACAAGCCGGCCGGATCGATATTGACGAGATGCGCAAAGCTTTCAACCTCGGAATTGGCCTGATACTGATCTGTGACCGTTCAGCCGGCGATGATTTTTTCCAGACTCTGCAACAGGCTGGAGAACCGCCGGTTTTTATGGGAGAAATTGTCTGAAAGTGTCTGAATTATGAAAAAGATTCTCAAATCACCTTCGATTGCAATCCTGGGCGCCGGCAGTTGGGGAACGACCGTCGCCATTCATCTTTTTAAAAAGAAATATCCGGTGAAACTCTGGGAATATTTCCCGGAAAATGTCGCCTATATGAACAAGACCCGCCGGAATCCGTTACTGGAAGGTATTCCGATCCCGCGGGCAATTCCGATCCTGAACGACCTGGCTGAGACGGTACGGGATACCAATTTCATTATTCTGGCGGTGCCGTCGCAGTCGATGCGTACCTTGCTGGAAAATTTAAAAGGCCTGGTCAAAACCGACGCGATCATAACCAATCTGGCGAAAGGTATCGAACAGAATACCCTGAAACGTATGAGCGAACTGATCGCCGAAGTTCTAAATTACTCGCCCGAAAAGATCGCCACTCTGCACGGGCCAAGCCATGCCGAAGAGGTCGCCCGCCAGGTTCCGACGGTCGTGGTGGCCGCATCGACTAATGAGTTGACGGCCCAAATCGTACAGGAGATTTTTCGCTCGCCGTATTTCCGGGTTTACACGAATTCCGATATTATCGGTGTCGAGATTGGCGGCGCAGTCAAGAATATCATCGCCATCGCGGCCGGAATTTGTGACGGCATGGGACTGGGTGACAATGCCAAAGCCGCATTGATGACGCGCGGACTGCTGGAAATCGTCCGCCTCGGTCTGCGGATGGGCGGCCGGGAAGAGACTTTTGCCGGATTGAGCGGAATCGGAGATTTGATCGTAACCTGCAGCAGTCAACACAGCCGCAACCGGTACGTCGGCGAAGAGATTGGCAAAGGCCGCAAACTAAACGAGATTCTGGATGGAATGTCGATGATCGCCGAAGGCGTCACGACCTGCCTGACCGTGCATCAAATGGCCGGGCAATTTGATGTGCTGATGCCGATTTCCGAAGAAATCTATAAAGTTCTGTTTAAGAATAAAGACCCGCGCGCTGCCGTATGGGATTTGATGAACCGCGACCCGAACCAGGAACGACATTCACTGCATAAGCATTAATGCTCTCGTTAAAAAGATTACTCATCGCTTCCGGCTGGTTGATGACAGTCGCAATCGCGGCTGATCTGCATACCGTTCCACCCCGGCCGGTTGACGGGACGCCCTTTTTATGGAATAAATATCCGGACGTCGTTCAGTATAAGAGATTGGCCAAACCCGCGGCGGGTGACACGACTTTCTTTATTCGTGAAAATGTCGAAAACGGTTCGGCTGACTTCATCCAGGTTTCCTTTTACCGGTTGGTGAGTACCGATTCGATCGAGATTTATGCAGAGACGGATGAGTTCGACGCCGGGCGGGTGACTCAACGCGATGCCGAACGGGTGCGCGACATCATGCTGAATTATACGCCGGAAGGTTCAGTCAACACCTCAAAAGGCATTTACTCCAACGAAATCGACATCTTCGGGAAACCACCTGACAAGGACAAGAACGGCAAACTCTTTATCCTGCTGATCGATGTGCGTGATAATTATGATGCAAGCAGCTCCGATACTTATATCGC
>JAZDEI010000181.1:0-5280 GCA_043808945.1 Fidelibacterota bacterium
AGTCTGCTTCTTGGCGGTAGTTTTCTTTCTTGGCATTTAATTACTCAAACCGCTTTTTTAGACTCGTCAGCGCCCGGATTGGTTGCCGGAGACTTGAATTACAGCCGATTATTCTGGTCGGATCGGTTGGCATGTTATGCGCTGAAAATATTCCTTATAGCCCGGATGTATTCCGGAGTGGTGCCACAACAACCACCGACGATTTCCACGCCCAATTCCCGGATGGATTTGATATTTCCGGCAAACTGTACAGCATCTTCCGGATATTGCAGAATGCCCGATTGCAGAGTCGGTAATCCGGCATTGGGCTGGATAATGACCGGAACAGTGACGCTGGCCCGGATCACTGCGGCCAATCGGATCATTTTGTCACTTCCGAGCGAGCAATTTGCACCGACTGCCGCTGCACCGGCCGCAATCAGCGCCGGCATGGCCTGATCGACCATATTTCCCATTAACGTGGCAAAACCGGCCGGACTTTCCTCGAAGGTCAGAGTCGCGAAAATCGGCTTGGCCGAAACCTGCCGGACGCCCTGGATGGCGGCTAAGGCTTCATTCAGGTCAAACATCGTTTCAATGATAAACAGGTTAACTCCGCTCTGATCGAGGTATTCAGCCTGTTCGGCATAATTGGCTACGACCTCTTCGAAAGTGACGAGTCCGTATGGCGCCAGCATTTCACCGGTCGGTCCGATGTCTCCGGCAATGAAGCCGGTCGCCGGAATAACTGCTTTAACCATTTCGACCATACGGCGGTTGATCTCCGCGGTGCGATTTTCAAGGCAGGCCTTCTTCAATTTCAGCGGCGAAGCCCCGAATGTATTGGTCGTGATGACGTCCGCCCCGGCGGCAATATAGTCCGCATGAATCTGGCTGGCGATTTCCGGATGTTTCAGGCACCAGAGTTCGGCGTTTTCGCCGGACGGCAATCCGCGCTGAATTAACAGTGACCCGAAAGCGCCGTCGATTAACACTCCTTTTTCTCCGGCCATCTGAATTATATCCATTTTCATTCCTCCAAATCTGTGATTAATGTAAAAATCTGCCGTTTAGAAAGCAACCCCAATTCAGCCCAAATCATTTGGCGGAAGGAAAAAATATCCCGGCGATATCTCTTTTCGTATTGCTCAATTGGGAAATATTCGACAGATTCCGGTTTGTCGGGGCAAAATATTTTAATGACTAATTTGAATGGAGAAATGGAAAAACCGATGCGCCTTCCCGGAATTATTTTGATACTGGTAGCAATTTTAACCATGACTGCTTTCGGGCTGGATCAGACCGAGGAGGCGGAATATTATAAAAGTCCGGCAGTCGTTGCCGACGGGATTATTTATACCGACAACAACGCCTCGGCCGTTTATCATTTTGCTCACGACAGCGTTACCGAACTGATCAGTTCGCGCGGTTGCGGGCAATATTTGGAGATCGCACCGGACAAGCAATCCATTGGATTGAAATTAATTGATGCCGACGGCGATCAGACCCCCGTGGTTCTGGACATTCGGACCGGTGAGATCCGGAAATTACATCCGTCTGCCGGGCAAATCGGGCAGGTGAGTTTTACGCGTGATGGCCGGGCGGCTTACACCGTCGCCGAAAAACTGATTGTTTCCGATGGGCGGACAGTCGATCTCGGTTACTATGCGAATATCGCGCCGATTTCACCCGATGGACGGCAGAGCTGTTTCAACGATGCCGACGATCAACTCTGGATAATTACGATTGCAACCGGCGAGAAAATCCGGATCAGCGACGAAAAAACCGGCTATTATTATCCGAAGTGGTCATCGGACGGCAATAAAATTCTCTACAGTGCCTTCAACGGTGATATTAAAGTATACGAGCTTGCAAGCGCCCGAACCTATACAATCCCGTCCGGCGACAATCCGACCTGGTCCGACGATAGCCGGAACATTCTTTTCAGCCGCAAGGAGATTGTCGATAACGTCCTGATCGATTCCGATGTCTATCTCGCCGACTATACTGGTTCCTCGATCTCCAATCTCACGCAGACTCCCGACGTTATCGAAATGGATGCCTCTTTCGGCAATTCGGTGAATGAAATCCTTTATCATACCTATCAGAACCGCATGATCGTGCGAACTTCACTGAATTCATCTAAAAGCGGCTTGGAATCCAAAGATACAAAAGTCATAAGACCGGAACGTTTGAATGTTACTTACTTCCCTTCCATTGAGACAGTCGCGGAAGGTGAAATAATGAATGTGCCTTATTTGCATCAGGTCTACGATGTACCGAATTGGTTCTGGGGTTATTACGCCTGCGCCCCGACCACAGCAGCCATGTTGCTGGCCTACTATAACATTCTGCCGGTCTGGAGTACGAACTGTTCGAATCCCTCGGTGCATACCAGCCGGTGGGGACGCTATATCTGTGAAGAGTACTACTATCGGGAGGTCGATTATAGTTACTCCTCTTCACCGAACGGTCATACGGCTGGTAAAGGCGGATATGGTTATATGTGGGGAACCGGCGGCAGTCCGAACTCATGCATGGCAAATTATTATCGCAACCACGGCTTGACGACTTCCCAGACCTGGCCATCGGGAGATTTATCGCCGACCTGGTCAACGGCAACCTCCGAGATCGCTAACGGATTTCCCTTTACGATGTGTGTCTGGTTAACCAGCTCAGGCCACCTTATCCTGGCCAAAGGCGTGGTAGCGGGAAAACATTCGTTGGTATTCAACGATCCTTATGGTAATCGAAACACGCCGGGTTATCCGTCCTATGACGGCGCCGGAGCGACTTACGACTGGCCCGGCTACAATGAGGGCAATGTCAACCTGGCTTATGCCGGAACCGGAATTCCCTGGTGTATCGCCGCTCACTATACCGTGCCAACCGTTTCCGATTCGCTCATCGACGATTTGAACCTGGCACAAGGTTTCAATCTCAAAACTGTGCCTCCGGCTTCGATGGCCTACTGGAAAGATAAGAAGACCGGCGGCTATTACAGCCATTTCTGGTATACTTCAAGCCGGACTCCTGCCGGTACGGATGTCTGTGCGGCCGAATGGGCACCGCAGATCGAGCGGGTTGGTCTTTATGAAATTTCCGTTTATATCCCGGTGATGAGCGGATTAACGACCAACGCGCTCTACCATATCCGCACCAGCGCCGGAGACTCGACGATGACGATCGATCAGAATATCAATCAAGGCAGTTGGGTTTCTTTAGGCAGACATTATTACGACGCCGGCAACGGAAATGTGGTATACCTGGGAGACGGCACGGGTGAATCCGGTAAAAGCGTTGCCTTTGATGCGCTCAAGTGGAAATTTGTCGAACGACCAACCGTTAAGATCGTTATGAATACATATACCGGCGACTGGGATCGCGAGGGGCCTCCCAAGACGGTCTATTTCACCGGCCTGCCGTCATATTTAGCGGAGAACGCAATTTATCACTGGGATTTTGGCGACGGCTGTTTCAGCGATTCGCTGAATGCGATGCATATCTTCCGTTCGGCCGGCACGTTTATGATAACTTTCACCGTTCTGTACGGCGATGAGCAATTCTCCGCCGATACCACGCTGGTAACCGAACCTTTCTTTACAGGCGACTTTACGCTGTTGGTGCCGGAGAATGCGGCGACCATGACGACCACCACCCCGTTGTTCTACTGGCTTCCCGGGATCGAACCCGGCGACGCCGCGTCGAAATCGCTAAACGCTAATCGCTCGAATTTACTGGCAGGCTTCGACAGATTTGAACTATACCTGCATCGGAATAGCTCCTTTAATGAAGTCGAGCCGGTCATTTTGGATACCAACGCTTATCGTTCGGCGATGCCTCTGCTGGAGAACACCGAATATTTCTGGACGATCGTCGCTGAAGATACCGGCGGTGTAAAAACCCTTTCCGCTATCTGGTCATTCATTATTAATGCCGAAAACGAACCGCCGGCTTCATTTACTCTCATTTCTCCGACTGCCAAAACCGTGACGGCAGTATTGACTCCGACCTTCAATTGGAATCAGGCCGAAGATGCGGATCTGAATGACGATGTCGCCTATCGCTTAAAGATCGGAACGGAGATCGGGAATTTACAGGTTGTTTACGAAGGGGCTGGAACTGATTTTACACTCGTTGATTCCCTGCGGGACAATACGATCTATTTCTGGCAGGTTGAAGCGATCGACGGTTCCGGCGCGATCACGGCGAACTCAGACGGCGTCAGATCGTTTGCGGTCAATCTGGCCAACGATCCGCCGCAGCCAGTTACCCTGCTGGCGCCGGAAGATGGCACTTACGTGACGGATGACTATCCGTTGTTTATGTGGACTGTCGCTCAGGATGTCGATCCTTATGAGACCTTGAAGTATTATCTTATTTACTGGCGGACAAATGAGACGAATACACTCCAGTATTCAACTGACACGACTTTTTGCAATCGCCGGAAAATGATTTACGGCCGTGAATATAACTGGTACGTCAAGGTGGTCGACAAGGCCGGGGATTTCGCTATTTCGGATACATTTAAATTTGTCACGGTTAATGTCGGAATTGCGGAGGAGCCTGTTCAACCCGAGACGTTCGCTTTGCGGCAGAACTATCCGAATCCATTCAATCCGACCACGACGATTTGCTTCGATCTGCCGCAGACCGGAAAGGTTGTATTGAATATCTATGATATGAACGGCCGTTGGGTGCGCACGCTCCTGAATGAAAGCAAACCGCCGGGAATTTACCGGGTAATCTGGGGCGGGCGCCAGGAAAACGGCACGCCGGTCAGCGCCGGGGTCTATATTTACGTGCTGAAGTACGACGCGCAGGTCCTGTCGCGCAAGATGATTTTCCTGAAGTAAACAGAGTCAGCTGAAACATAGTGGCCAAAGAAGTGCCTCATTCCCGTAGTTTGAAATATCGCGGCAATGTCGTATTTTTTCACTGTTAAGACAGACGCGAAGCGATAGAAAGAAACGAGCAAGTCATTATTTACCAGCCGACTGACGGATTGCCATCATTGGAAATCCGTCTGGAAGAAGAAACGGTCTGGCTGACACTCAATCAGTTTGCAACCCTCTTTGACCGAGACAAATCTGTCATATCCAGGCACATTCGGAATATATTTTCTACAGGAGAACTTAGTCAAAATTCAGTTGTTGCAAAATTTGCAACAACTGCCGCTGATGGGAAAACGTATCAAGTTGATTACTATAATCTCGATATGATTATCTCTGTTGGTTATCGGGTCAATTCAATGCGCGGCACGCAATTCCGCATCTGGGCAACTAATGTGCTCAGGCAGTT
>JAZDEI010000182.1:0-4306 GCA_043808945.1 Fidelibacterota bacterium
ACCTGGCCGAATTTGATGAAGCCGTAATAGATGAAGATCACCAGCAGACTCATGCCGGCTCCGAAAGCGATGCCTTTGCGGGGTTTGACGGCCGCCAGCGGAATACCAAACAGGATGACAATAAAATTGGTGAATGGAAAGGCCAGTTTGAAATGTAGATTGACCTCCCATTTGCGGGCTTCGTTGCCGCTCTCATGCAGACGCCTGATGAAATATTTCAGTTCCCGGTAGCGCATCGTCTCGGGATTCAGGTCGGTCTTGACGATGTCTTCAGGGTGGAGATTCAAATTAATCAGCGAGTCGCCGAGGGCGGGCAGAACCGACTCGGTGCCGTCAACGTCGAAAGCGCGGATTTTGTAATCGTATAACTGCCAGAGTTCTTTGTCCGGTAACCAGACCATTTTGCGGGCGTCGATCCGGCGCAGCAGTTTTTGTTGTTCGTTGAATTGAATGGTGACGGAATTTGCGGTATTATCCCGGGTAGAAAAGACCGAAATGACGATGTTGCAGGTCGGCGAATCCTGATACATGATGTTGGTGAAAATGGTTTTCCCGATATATCGGTTACGGCGCAGGTTATTGGATTCGATTTCCTGCCGCAGGCGCGTCGCCGGAATGACGACAAAATCATCGAATAAAAACGAGCCGATGCTGAGCAGGATGCCAGTCAATAACAAGGGGATCGATAACCGGTAAAGGCTTATGCCGGAGGATTTGATCGCCGAAAGTTCATTGTGTTTGGCCAGGATGCCGATCGTAAAAACCGCCGCCAGCAGGAGCGACATCGGAATGGCGACATTAATGTAATAAGGCAGTTGGTAGAGATAAAACCGTAAGATAAGGCTGAGCGGGAGTTGATTCTTGAGGAATTTATCGAGTTTTTCAATTAGGTCGACGATATTAAAAATGACCAGAAATGCGAGTAGGGAAAGCGCGAAAATGAGCAGGAATTTTTTCAGTATGTAGCGATCGAGTAATTTCATTTTAAAATCCGGCAGAAATTATCACTGAGGGAGTAGTTTATCAAAGTTTTTCTTTTCCCGATAAAAGTAAATGTCTTAGATTGACCGGTCGCCTGCCTGTAATTTGACCGATCATTTCGTTTAGGGAGAACCGATGAAGCCGAAACCAGCCAAAAATATGACCATTGGAATTGCCCTGATACCAATCGTCTGGCTGGCAGTCAGTTTATTCGCAACCCTACGTTATTTTAATGGCGATCCGCATATTCCGATTCTATCTGCGGCGGTTATCGGAGCGCTTGTAGCCGTTTTAATGGGCTATAAATGGGCAGTCATCGAAGAGGGCATTGTCAATACGATCCGTATGTCGATGGGCGCGGTTTTGATCCTGCTGATTGTCGGCATGATAATCGGCACCTGGATTCTGGCGGGGATCGTACCAACCATGATCTATTACGGATTGAAGATTTTAGCGCCGGGTTCTTTTCTGCTGGCGACGGCGGTGATTTGCTCGATCGTATCGCTGGCGACCGGCAGTTCCTGGACGACGGCCGGGACGGTCGGAATCGCCTTGATCGGAGTCGGTCAGGGCTTTGGAATTCCTTTGCCGATGGTAGCCGGGGCGATCATTTCCGGCGCTTATTTCGGCGATAAGATGTCGCCGCTGTCCGATACGACCAATCTGGCGCCGGCCATGGCAGGGGCCAAACTGTTCGATCATATTCGTCACATGGCTTATACGACCGGCCCAAGCCTGGTCATCGCGCTGGGGCTTTACTGGTGGATCGGCCGGAAATATGCCGTTACTAATTTCGATGACACCGCCGTGCAGACGATTCTGGAGGGTTTAGCGGGTCATTTCCGGATCAACCCGTTTTTGATGTTGCCGCCATTATTGGTGATAATTATGGTCGTTCTGAAAACCCCGGCAATTCCCGGACTGATGGGCGGAGCCGTTCTGGGCGGATTGTTTGCCTGGCTGTTCCAGGGTGCCGGAATGACGGCGATCATCAAATCGGCGCATTACGGTTATATTTCCGGGACGGGTGTGGCGGCCGTCGACAGTTTACTGACCCGCGGCGGATTGAACAGCATGATGTGGACGGTCTCGCTGGTTTTGTGCGCCCTGAGTTTGGCGGGCGTGCTGGAAAGTACCGGCATGTTGAATGCGATCTCGATTGCCATTACGAAATTAGCCCGCGGAACCGGTTCGCTGATCTTCGCCACACTCTGTACCTGCGTCGGGACGAATCTGGTGGCCGGCGACCAGTATCTTTCGATTGTAATTCCCGGCCGGATATTCAAGGATTTGTATGCCGAGCGCGGTCTGAAACCCAAGAATCTTTCGCGGGCGCTCGAAGATGCCGGAACGCTGTCATCGCCATTAGTGCCCTGGAATACCTGCGGGGCTTTTATGTTTACGACGCTGGGAGTTTACCCGTTTGTATACGCGCCGTATGCTTTTCTGAACCTGATCAATCCGGTCATATCGATGATTTACGGCTACACGGGCTTTACGATCGAAAAATTTTCAGCGGAAGAGATCGCCGATCGGAAATAATTACTGGGTTACATAACGGGTGACTTTGGTCATCTTGCGCTCGACGCAGATGTTGATCGCCCGGACATAGCCGCCCTCGCGGAAAGCCTCTTTTAAATGCGCGACCAGATCATCCAGTTTTTCAAAACGGGACGGATCGGTCTGCGCCAGAATCCGGCCGAAGGATCGCACGCCCAGCAATTCATGCCGGAAAAGGGCCATGTTTTCCATATAAACATAATCGGTAATTGTGCCGGCATCTTTTTTCCTCTGACATTCGGCGAGGAGTAATTCGATGTCGGCGGCCAGATCTTCGATCTCGACCTTCAGGATAGCGACGAAGTTTGTTATGATATTGCGCATAATTCCTCCCGCTTTTAAATAAGCCTACAATTCAATTTATTATCTGCAGACTGAATTGTAAACAATTATTTTGGAAGGCCGGAATGCGGAGGGAAAATTCAGAAGGCGAGTTTTAGCGCCACCGGGCGATGATCGGAAATCTTAACGGCGTACTCGTTCCAACCGCCGCTGATGAAATTATCAAGCAGAAGCGTCTTAATGACCGAGGATGGATTGGCAAAGGTATCGAAGAGTTCATTAGTGATCAGGATATGGTCGATGTGGCTGGGATAGGTCGGATACGACCAGTAGGTGCGACTGCCGGACGCGATGGCATAATCAGTAAATTTATAATCAGCGGGATTGCTCAAGAACGGCCAGAGGACATTGACGGAATAAGCATCGGTTAGTTCATCATTGAAATCGCCGATTACGATGACGTTGGAATCGGCCAGGTTCGTGCGGATATAATTTTCCAGTATGGTGCTGGCATTCAACCGGCGGCTTTGCGAGTCGGCATCGCCGAGGGCTTTGTAATGATTGTCTATCACGATGAAAGACCGAGAATTCCAGGTCAGTTCGATAACCAGTGGTGGGCGTGGGAAAGCATCCTCATGCCGGAAAATTTCATAAATCTGACCGACGGTAACTGTAACCGGATTATAGACAAAAGCCAGGTCAATATTATATGCGGCGCTGTTGGCACGATAACCCTGCCAGGTGCCGAGCGAATCGAGCAGTTGCTGAAATCCGGTCTCGCTGACGATTTCCTGTAAGCCGACCACGTCAACATCGAGGGCTTTGATCGCCTGGCTGACGGCGTCGACCGTAATGCTGTCGTAGCGAGGAAAGCTTAAAAGGTTCCAGGTCATCACTTCGAAAGTTTCGGGAGTGCCGAAATAAAGGCTGGAGAGCGTCAGAGAACCAACTGTGGAATTACTGACTGACGTGCCGGAAAGAGCCGTAATCCGGTATTTAACGGCCGTGTCAGTGGGCGGATCGGTATCGAAATATTCGGTCGTGTTCGAATCGCAGAGCGCATACCCGGTTTTCCAGGAACCGGTACCGACCTGGCGATCGATGCGGAAGCCGGTTTCGCCGAGCGACCGGTCCAGCCAATTAATGCGGAAAACCGACGGCCCGGTTTGTTTCAGGACGACAGTCGCCGGCTGGCAGGAATCCGACATTAAAGCGACGGCCGCAGTGGTGGCGGTAGTGTCTGTACCCCGGAAAAGTTGTAAGCGGTAGGCGTAGATCGTGGCCGTAAGGGTGGATATCAGAGTATCCACGAAAGCATTATCGTTGGCGGGGACGATGGCAAAGTTTGTCCTCCAACCGGCCTCACCCGCTTTACGCTGGATGATGACGCTGTCATATTTTTCGAATTCGCCGTGCCAGGTTATGGCCAGGGTCGTGTCCGAAAGAACCTGTAAGGCGACCTGACCGGGTTTTGATAATTGAT
>JAZDEI010000183.1:0-7461 GCA_043808945.1 Fidelibacterota bacterium
GCCACGGCATTTGTCACTTCGGCATTTTCGATCTTCAGCGAGATTGGCGATCGCCTGAGCGTAGCAGAAGCCTATAAAATCATGGGAATGATCAATCGCAAGAATCGGGAATATGAAATTGCGCTCTCATTCTTCGAAAATAGTCGCCGGATTAATGAAGATTTTGGCAATTTCCCGAATTTGGGCGAAACCATGTTTGAAACGGGACTCCTGCAAGAAGAAACCGGTGACAAGGTCAGTGCTTTAAAGTCCTTCAAACTGGCTTCTGATTATTTCGAGAAAATCGAGGCGGACGAAAAAATTAAATCTGTTCTCAAAAATATTGAGCGTCTGTCGGGTTCTAAATAATCCTGTAAAACAGGTTATAGCCTTTCAATTTTTCGTTTAGTAACTTATCGCCCATGCAAGTGGGCGATAAGTAATTTTAAAACACGATGGAAAAGTGATGGACAAATACAAATTCATTTTTGACAAGATAACCGATTCCATCTTACTCTGCGATATCGATTATGGAATCATCGAATCTAATCATGCAGCCGAAATATTACTTGGTCAGGGCGAGACTTTGTCTGGCCGCAAATGCCACGAGGCACTTCGTTCCCTCGATAACCCTTGTTTGGAATGCCCGCTGGCCGATACATTAAAAAGTGGTTCGATCATTCCCCTCGTCAAATATGACGAGCGTTTCGGCGAATATTTCGAAGAACGCACTTATCCGATCGCCGATTCCTCCGGAGAAATTGAGTCATTTATCATAACCTGTAAAAATGTTACCAAGAGTCGTGAACTGGAAGAAAAATCAGCACACCTAAAAAAACTGTCGGCGCTTGGCCAAATCAGTTCCGGAGTCGCCCACGATTTCAATAATGTCCTGACCGTTGTGCTCGGACGAATCCAACTTCTTAAGAAACAGATTACCGATCCACTGATTTTGAATAGTCTGGACATGATCGAAAAATCGGCGCTCGACGGCGCCTCCAAGGTGCGTAAAATTCAGGAATTCTCACGACCCAAAGAAGGGCGCATCAACGACATCATCGATCTTAACAAACTATTACAGGAAGTTGTCGAAATCACGCGCCCGAAATGGGACATCGCCGCCAAAATCAAAGGCATCCTGATCGAACCGATCCTGGACCTTGAAAAAAACCTTTTTATCTACGGTGATTCGTCTGATCTGCGAAATGCTTTTACCAACATAATCTTCAACGCCGTCGACGCCATGCCCGAAGGCGGTGTGCTTTCGATCAAGAGCCATTTCCTCGATAGTCAGGGCATTATTGAATTTATGGACACCGGCATTGGTATGACCGAGGAAACCCAGGAAAAAATATTCGATCCGTTCTTTTCGACCAAGGGAGTGCTCGGCACAGGCCTCGGTATGAGCGAAGTCTGGGGCATTATCAAGCGGCACAACGGACGGATCACAATCACCAGCCATGTCGGCAAAGGCACGACCATCCGGTTATATCTGACATTGGCTGAAAAACCGGTCGAAAAAGATGCTAAACCCGTCACAAAACAGATCGCTCCCTGTAATATTCTGGTTGTCGACGACGAGGAGTATATTCTCGAGATCATGAAGGAATTATTGTCCGAACTCGGCCATACCGTAACGACCTTTTCCTCAGCTCCGCTGGCTCTGGAGCATTTTAAAAACAATCACTATGATATTGTGCTCACTGACCTGGGAATGCCGGACATGAACGGCCTCGAAATGGCTACAAAAATCAAAGAAATTAATCCGAAAGCCCTGGTTGTCATGATGTCCGGCTGGGGGCTGAATATCGATGAAAAAAGTACCGGTAATATCATCGACTACGTTATTAACAAGCCCTTCTCCATCGAGAAAATCATCTTCATTATTTCCGAGTCGACCGCCAAAATTAAAAGTCAGTCCGGCAAATAATGCGCATTTTCTCTCGCGGAATTCCGTTAATCCTAATTTTTATCCTGTTCTGCCAATGTGAGCGGTCGAAAATCCCCCAGAATTTATCTTCATCACCCGAAACAATTACTCAGGGCGGCGTCCTTGTCGCCGGCTTAAATGCCGAACCGGAAAGTCTAAATCCGCTAACAGCTTTATCACAAACTTCCCGGAATGTGATCGATCTGGTTTTCCGGCGGCTGGCGGACATTGACAGCGATCTGGTGAATTTCAGCCCGGTTCTGGCCAAATCATGGGAGATCTCAGCGACAGAATTGAGCATTACGTTTCATCTGCGCACGGACGTGACCTGGCACGATGGTCGACCATTTTCCGCTAAGGATGTGGTTTTTACGCATCAGTTGTGCGTCAATCCCGATCTTGGCTGGGATGGTATTTCTTTTAAGGAAAATATTAAAAGTGTCGTCGCGAAAAATGACTCCACCGTCATTTTCCGGTTCAAACAAACTTCCCCTTCGATGCTAATGGACGCCGTGGAAGGGCATATCGTCCCGGAACATTTGTTGCGCGATATACCTCCGGAAAAACTATTCGAGTGTGATTTCAATCGCCATCCCGTCGGTTGTGGCCCATTTGTCTTTACTGAGTGGCGGCCCCAGCAATTCATCATACTGGAGAAAAATCCGCATTATTACCTTAACGGGAAACCGCATCTCGAACGGATCGTCTTTAAAATCGTACCGGATAACGTCAGTTTACATCAGCAATTACTCGGTGGCGATATCGACCTGGCCGAAGGTCTTTTACCGGCCGACCTTAACCGTCTGAAAGATGCCTGGGAAAAGGGCCAAAGTCCGATCCGCCCGGTCAATTATCTCGGAAGGCAGTACGATTTCATTGGTTGGAATTTGGTAGAACCGAAATGTTTTCAAAAATTGAACAAACTGCCCACGAATCTCAAGTTTAATTTTGCCGAATGGCTGATCCCGCATCATTTATTCGGCAGTCAGGCAGTCAGGGCGGCTCTGACGATGGCGATCGATCGCAAAAAAATCACCGAGATCGCCAATGCCGGGCAAGCCATTCCGATGAACGGACCGGTTCCGCCAATCATCTGGGCTTATAATCCCGCCGCTAATAAAATCTGGGAATACGATCCGGCGCGTGCCCGAAAAATCCTGAAAGCCGAAGGCTGGCGCGACGTCGATGGCGATGGAATTCTGGAGAAAGACGGTCAGAAATTTAGATTCGAAATGATTACCAATACCGGTAATGTCCGGCGCCAGCATGTTCTGACATTGCTTCAGGAACAGTTCAAGGCAGTCGGGGTGGAGATGATCCCGCGTCCGGTCGATCCGGGTTTGTTCGCCAGCCGGATTATTCCGACCCGGGATTACGACGCTCTTTTATTCGGCTGGTCGGTCGGTTTGAAAATGGAGTTGGCGCCTTTATTCCACAGCAGTTCATTTTTCCAGCCTTTTCATTTCACCAGCTATTATTCACCAAAGTTCGATTCGCTCGAAGAAAAGGCGCGTACAACGCTTGAACCCGATAGCGCCCGTCTGGAGTGGGACCGAATCGCAAATCTATTGTCAACGGATTTACCATACACATGGCTCTATTACAAATTGGAGTGTTCGGCAATTCATAAACGTTTCCGGAATGTCATTGTCGACCAACGCGGAATGTACAACAATGTGGAAGACTGGTGGATTCCGCTCTCTGAGCAAACCGAGCTTGATCGCTTAAACACCCGCTGAGCGAGGATGGGACGCTACTTTTTTCCCCGATTCTGTGAATTGTTGCTGGTGGTTTTCCTCGGTATTACCCTGACTTTTTTCGTGATTCATCTTGCTCCGGGAAATCCGGCGATGCATTTTCTGAATCCGAATTCGTCGCCGGAAATTCAGCAAAGAGCCATTGAGCGTTTTGGTTTAAATCAACCACTTGTCGTCCAGTACCTGCGCTGGCTCGATCAGGTTATCCTGCACGGAAATTTCGGCAATTCGTTTATGACCGGACAACCGGCAACCGAATTGGTCCGAACGGCCCTGCCGCCGACGCTGTTGTTAACCGGTTTTGCCTTGCTGGTCGCAATTATTCTCGGAATACTGAGTGGAATTAACTCGGCTTACCGGCAAAATTCGGTCGGTGATCGTTTGACGACCGGATTGATGTTTTTTTTCTATTCCATGCCGGCTTTCTGGCTGGGTCTGATTCTGTTGGGCATTTTCGCGGTGAAATTGCATTGGTTGCCGACCGCTCAGATCGTCTCGCTTTTTCACGATCAGTTTGATTTCGGCCAGAAAATTGGTGATTATGCCAGACATCTGTTTTTGCCGGTTGTTACGCTGGGACTGTCGCTGGCGGCGGTTTTTTACCGGTACATGCGGGCCAGTCTCATTGATGTTCTGCATTCGGAATACATCACGGCCGCCCGGGCACGCGGTCTGAGCGAAAGGAAAATCTTATTCAGTTACGCCTTAAGAAACGCACTCCTGCCGCAGATCGGTTTAATCGGCATGAGCGTTCCGCTTTTATTTAGCGGCGCTGTCGTAGTAGAAGTCGTTTTCAGCCTGCCCGGCATGGGACGCGTCATGGCAGAAGCCGTGATGTCCCGCGATTACCCGGTCATCCTGGCGGCCAGTACGCTGGCTTTCGGTGCGGTCGCGCTCGGTAATTTTCTGGCCGATTGGGTTTCTCTATTAGCCAATCCGCGCATTCGGGAGTAATCATTTTCAATTATGAACCGGACATTTAAATCTATCCTGAAAAACCGCAATTGCCGCTGGGGATTGATTATTCTCGTGCCGGTAGTTCTGGCGGGAACGCTGGGAGTTTACATTGCCCCTTACGATCCGGTTTATCAGAATCTGGATCAAATTCTCAAATCGCCATCTCTAAAGCACTTGTTCGGGACGGATTTCTATGGCCGCGATTTATTCAGCCGGTTGATTTACGGCAGCCGGATCACGCTCGGAATCAGTCTGAGCGCCACACTTCTGGCGATCCTGGGTGGTACATTACTTGGTTTAACGGCCGGATTTCTGCGGGGTTGGACTGACCGGATAATCATGCGATTTGTCGATGTTTTCATGGGTTTTCCGCGCCTGTTTGCGGTTTTACTGATCGCCGGTTTTTGCAAATCCGGGTTCGTCACGACCGTGATTGTACTGACGCTGTTTTCATGGATGGAAACCGCGCGATTGGTGCGCAGCGAGACACTGGCGATCCGGGAAACGCTTTATGTCAAAGCCGCCACTGCGTTGGGTCTAAATAAATGGCGCATTGCCCGGACTTACATTTTTCCGAATTTACTCGGCACGGTCATTACCAGTGCAACCCTCTTGCTGGGAACACTGATTATCATCGAATCCAGCCTGAGTTTTCTCGGTCTTGGAACGACCGAGCCGACCGCCAGCTGGGGTACGATTCTGAGTCAGGGACGCATCGATCCAGTCGGCGCCTGGTGGATCGCAACGATCGCCGGCCTGCTGATCGTTATAACGGTAATCGGCTTTAACCTGCTCGGCGACGGTCTGAAGCAATTGCACGACGAATCGAAATTATAATCCGCTCTATTATGAATAACGATACCGGAAAACCTTTTTTAAAAGTCAGCAACCTCGTGGTCGATTATGCCCGCGGCGGCTTTTTCAGTCGGCGGAAAAACGTCCGATTCGTCGCCGTCGATAATGTTACTTTCAGCGTAATGCAAGGCCAGACGCTGGCGATCGTCGGGCAATCCGGCAGCGGTAAAACTTCTCTGGCCATGGCGATTTTGGGATTTGTCCAACCGGCTGGCGGGACAATCGAATTCGCCGGATCTGATATCCGAAATTTGTACGCAAACAAAAACCGGCCAGAACGGCCGCGGATTCAACCGATTTTCCAGGATTGCGGCGCGGCGTTAAATCCGCAAATGACAATCGGCCGCGCTATCAGCGACGGACTGCCGGTTAGTCTGCCATCGTCCCGGCAGAAATCACAGGTGCTGGAATTAATGTCCAGGGTTGGGTTGCCCGGCGACCTTTTTCAAGCTTATCCGCGGCAGTTGAGCGGCGGTCAAAAACAACGTGTTTGCCTGGCGCGGGCGCTGGCGGTTGGAGCGGAATGCCTGATTTTAGACGAACCTTTCTCCGCCCAGGATCTTTCCGTACAGGCTCAGCTGATGCTTCTATTACGTGAATTGAAATCCGGTCTCGATCTGACATACCTGCTGATCTCGCACGATCTGACAACAGTGCGCCTGCTGGCCGATAAAATTCTGGTCATGCGTGGTGGAAAAATGATCGAATTTGGCGACATCGCTGAAATTCTGTCCGCTCCGCAAACCGATTATACCAAAGAACTGGTTCGCCAGGCTGGGATTTTGCCGCAATGAACACATTGCCAGTTCTCACCGTGCAAAATTTGTGCGTCGGGCTCCGGATCGAAAATCGTTTCCGTTCGATTCTGGATGAAATCGGTTTTTCGATTCAGCCCGGATCGCTGACGGCCATCATTGGCGAATCCGGTTGTGGCAAATCGACTCTCTGTAAAGCCTTGCCCGGTTTGCTCGACCCGAAATTTACAGTCAGCGGCTCAATTGAATTGTCAAATACTGATGACTCTATAACAACTATAAATCTCGACGATTCCCGCGCATTAGCCGAAATTCGCGGCCGCCGGATCGGTCTACTGTTTCAGGAACCGGGGCTGACCTTGAATCCGGTTTTAACGGTCGGCCGCCAGATTTGCGACATTTTGCCTAAATCTGACCGGGCAGAAGCTCTGCGATTATTGGAAACCGTTGGCTTTTCCGAACCGGCGCAGATTTTCCGAATGTATGCACATGAATTATCCGGCGGTCAGTCCCAGCGCGTCGCACTGGCTCTGGCATTAGCCGGACAGCCGCGCATTTTAATTGTCGATGAACCGGCAACGGCTTTGGACAGCATCGCCCGCCAGGAATTTTTCGATCTGCTCCGGCGTCTGAAAGCGGAATCCGGATTGGCGATTCTGATGGTCACACACGATCTGCATGAACTAACCGAGCGCGCCGACCGGATCATTGTCCTTTACTCCGGATGGGTGGTCGAACAGGGCGACAGCCGATCAATTCTCGAGCATCCGGCACATCCATATAGCAAGGCTCTGCTGGATATTTTCAGCGCCTTCCGTAAAGGTCTTTGGCCGGTTTCGATACCCGGTGAGGTTGCCGACAGCAAAACTGATGCAGGTTGCCGGTTCGCCGGGCGCTGTGATTTCGCTCAGCCCATTTGCCGAAGCGAAACACCGCCTCTGTTAAAGTCATCCGACCATCGCGCCGTTCGTTGTCATTTTCCACTTCCGCATTGAAATAAGACTCATAAAAATCGCCTGAAATATGCGGTTATTAACGGAAATATTTCTAAATTCCGCACCAAGATATTTAATATTTCATCATTTTAAAGGGACCGGATGGTAGTAACAGACAGGAAGTTTTTGATCGGAATCGCCAAGGCTCTTGCAATTATTGCCTTAGTTTATCTTTTCCTCTTAAGCATTACCTTGATCGGCGATACTTTCAAATTGCTTGGCAAAGGTTTTGC
>JAZDEI010000184.1:0-11281 GCA_043808945.1 Fidelibacterota bacterium
GTGCGAATCGGTTACGGGGCGGTGGTGGCCGCCGGATCGATTGTCACACAGGATGTTCCGCCGGAAACCGTGGTTGCCGGTGTTCCGGCCCGCATCGTCAAGAGCGTCGATGCCCGCACCAAAGACAAGACCAAACTGATCGGCGAGTTGCGCAGACTTTAATGACAGTACCGGCCTGAAATTTATCGTTCCGATCCGGCTGGTTGGACGTTTTTTCGGATAATTTGTACACTCTGACCATTGATTATTTCAATTTTTCTGTCTATAATCACTGGCGAATGGATAAAATAACCCGCGATCTGTTTGAAGTTGCCCTCTCTGAAACCAAGAGCCGCGTTTTGGCATCGACGACCAACGGTATTTCGGTCGAATTGATCGAACATTTGGGCGAGAGCGACTTCGGTAAAATCGTTAAAATCTCCGAAACGCTGGTTGATAATTTCGGCCAGAATGCGCGTTTCAACCGCAATTCGATCAAGAAATATTTCAATTACCCCAAGACACTGCCGTTCGTAGTCAAATACCTGGACGAAGTGGAGGGCTTCATCGTCGGGGTTCCACTCGAGTATTTCAGTAAGGAGAGCTGGGCGCAATGCGATGAAAACCTTGGCAAGGGCAATACTATTTATACCTATGCCTACATTGTCCGCAAAGACAAACGCCAAATGGGCCTGGCTAAAATGCTTAAACGTGTCTACCAGAATACCCTGAAGCGCCGCGGTTTTCTGTACATCAGCGGCCATGTCATGCAGGGCGTGGCGGCTAATTTTACACGCGGCAGTCACATCGTCCGCAAGTTCGACAACTGGAATAACACCGGTTTTTCCTTCGACTATTATCGTTCGATGCTTAAATAGATTTAAGTGCTTTTAAGTGTTTCTAAGTACTTAATAAGTACTTTAAAATGCTTTTAAAAGCTTTTAGAGGCTGAGTATTATTAATCGGGCGGAATTTATAGATTATTACTTTCGGCTTTGGCAATGACCGTTTTGAGGTAATCCAGAAACTGACGGCTGAATTCCTCGCGCTTCAGGGCCATCTCAACCGTGGTCTTGAGATAATCCAGGATATTGCCGACATCATAGCGCCGCCCTTCAAAAATATAGGCGTAGATCGACTCCCGCTGTAAAAGCAACTGGAGGGCATCGGTCAACTGGATTTCATTATTCTTACCCGGCTTGACCTTCTCGAGCAAAGGATAGATTTCAGGGGTCAAAATATACCGTCCGGCCACGGCCAGGTTGGAATTGGTCTGGGAAAGTCCCGGCTTTTCAATCAGCTGGCTGACTTTTAAGATGCGTTCACTGACCTCATCACCGGATACGATTCCATACATGTAGATTTTATCCCGCGGGACTCTTTCGACCGCGATGACGGTCTGCCGGTACTGATTGTAAACATCGATCAACTGCTGGGTTACCGGGATGACCGCATCGTTGATGGTATCGCCCAGCATGACCACGAAAGGTTCGTCGCCGGTATGTTGTCTGGCATAATAAATGGCATCGCCGAGACCATTCATCTCTTTTTGGCGGATGAAATGAATATTGGCCATGTCGCCGATCCGCCCGATGCTGGTCGCCAGATCGTGTTCGCCCTTCTGTTCAAGAATGGACTCCAGCTCCGTGTTGCGGTCGAAATGGTCTTCGATGGCCCGTTTGCTTTTCCCGGAAATGATCAGAATATCCTCGATGCCGGAATCGATGGCTTCCTGCACGACATATTGAATCGTGGGTGTATCGATGATCGGCAACATCTCCTTGGGCTGGGCTTTAGTAGCCGGTAAGAAGCGCGTACCCAGTCCGGCGGCCGGTATGACTGCTTTTTTTATCATCTTCTGTTTTTTCTCCTTGGTCATCCTAAACGATATAGGGTTTGATCACCCGGGCATTAATCTTCTTGAGAGTGACGATCAGCCGGTTGAGCATAAGGTCGTCTTTATAAATTCCGATGATCGATCCGCCCGAACCGGCAAATTTGGCCGAGGCGCCACAGTTCCGGGCAACGTCGATCATTTCCTGGTTACTGGCGCTGATATTCATGATTTTCTTGCGATTGTCGAAATTTTCATTAATCAGCCGGTGGAGGGTCGCTTCGTCACCGTTCTCTATCGCGGCCTTGCCTTCCTCCGCCAGTCCGGCCATGCGTTTCAGGGTTTCGATGACCTCCGGGTCACCGCGTTCATAGCGGACCTTGATATCATTCAGCACCCGACCGGATACCTTGCTCAGGGAAGTTTTGTAGGCGAGGTACAGTTTGGGAAGTTTATTTTTGTCCAATGCCGTATAAATCCCGTGGTTTTTCTTGTGCATGATTTCCCGGTTGAAATCCATGTAGACACAACCTTCGTAAACCTGGATGACCCGGTCTTGCAAACCGGCATTGATGCCCAGTTCATCCATCTCGGCCGCCAGAATCAGGCTCGGCAATATTTCTTTCGGGATCGCTACTTTGAAAAATTTCATCAAGGCCCGCATCGTCGCGGTGACGATCGCGCTGGAACCACCCAGGCCGACCTGGCGCGGAATTGAGGAATTATAGCGAATCGAAAAGTTGCGGTAATCCAGTTTTATCTCGTTCTCGGAACAAAACTGAAAAAACTTGCGGATGGCCGCCTTGATCAGCCGGTCTCCGCCGTAATAGCCTAAGGAGCCGATGCGTTCGACCAACTCATAGACATTCTTAAAGACGTTCTGATCGGAATCGGGCGACTCGATTTTCAGTTCCGGGGTCTCGTATAAGGATATATGCGCCCCGAAATTCGCTACGATTATCGAAATGGTCTTGCCATTATATCCGTCGGAAGGATTGCCGAGCAGACCGGCGCGGGCATAGGCATGAGTTTCGATTATCATCTGTTCGGGCCGGCTGGATTAATGAATATATTTTTCTTCGGATTCACTGGGCCATAATATAATTCACTGCCAGTCAGGAAGTCAAGGAAAGGCTGGTTTGCCTCACCGAGGTCGCCCGGCTTTTACCGCTGGGCGCCCATAATCGCCGCTCGGCGACGGACTCTTTATTTGGGGCGACCATTTCCTTATGCTTGCATGATTTTTTAATCAGATTTCGGCAATAGCTAATATGAGACAATTTTTAATAATTCTGGCACTGATCGGTTCAATTTGGAGAACCAGCCCGGCTCGCGACCTGGTTTTATCAGGCAGTGTGGTCGATTCCGTGTCGAATCTGGGCATTCCGAATGTTGCAATCCTGGTGGAAGGTACGACCAACGGGACCGTGACCGATCGCAACGGCTATTTCGCCCTGCCCGTCGCCGAAAACCAGCGCCAGTCTGACCTGCTCATTCAACATATCGCCTATCGGCCGGTGCGACTGGCGATTCCGGACTTTCGCGATAATATGGTTATCCGCTTAGCGGTTAAAAATATCCTCCTGCCGGAAATGCAGGTCGAAGCCGACCGCAAGCCGTACAAATACGACCAGGAATTGACCAATATCATTTCCGAGATTCCGGCCATCAAGTTCGAAAATAAGGGCTTTGTGGATGCCGCCGACGTACTGCTGAGTGACCAAAGCGTTCTGGTCGATGAGACTCTCAGCGGCCGGAAGACCGTTTCCGTGCGCGGTTCGAATAACGATGAAGTAATCGTTCTTTTCGATGGTATTCGCATCAATAACAATTTTAACAACCAGTTCGATTTGGCCATGATCGATCCCGGTACGCTCCAGCAGATCGATGTTATTAAAGGCGGCAGTTCGGCCACCGTCGGGGCCTATGGTTCAGCCGCCGTGATTAACTTCATCCCGAAACTGGAACAGGACTATTTGATCAAATTCCAGCAGCGCTTCGGGAGTTATGATTCCGGCGACTGGGGCCTAAATCTTTATAAGAATCTGGCCGGATTGAAAGTTTTCTCGGCGGTCCGCCAGGGAGCCTCCAACCAGAAATACGCCGATCAGCCCGCCGAACTGGCGATCACTCATTTTTCGAGTACTTACCTGTTGAATATCCAGCGCCCGTTCGGCCGCAACTCCGGCGGTGATATCAAACATCTGCTGCGAGTCCGTCTGCTGGGTTCAAAACGCGATTATAATAACCGGCGCTATTTTGAAAACCTGACCACGGATAATCTGATCGATAATCTGACCTACACAGCCTGTTTAGCGCCGGCCTGGCGGACTAATTTGAGTCTGACCCGTCAAAAGACCGCCGAATCTCAGCGCAGTCGCAGTTACATCTCAAAAAGTGAAATAAAAAGAACCACGGCCGACCGGTCCTATCAGATTGCCATCGACCAATCCGTCCGACATAAAAATTTCAATCTGTTTTTCGGCTACAACTGGAATATTTCGGATTTAACTGCCCGTGAATTGTACTACCGGTCGGACGCTTCCGTTTACTGGGATATTCCGGCCTATTTCAAACGCCAAAATGACTACTTCTCGGCCTCCTTCCAGTTTCACAATACGGAGCACGGAGACCTGCTCGCCTGGAATGAGGTCAATTTCAATCTGACTCTCCAGCAGGCGCATGACCGGCTGCGACCGGTTTCCTATAACTGGTTAGACACGGTTTCGATCCATCAAGAATGGTCCGAAGCGGCTTATCAACTAGCCCTCACTTTTACCGAAAAAGCCACTGAGCCGCATTTACTGGCGACCCTTTCTTATGGATTATCCTACAATATTCCGACGCCGTATCAGCAGATCGCTTATTTAAGATACAAACCCTTCAGCGCTGAGCGCATTTTATTACGGCCGGAGTACAAAAAGAACCTGGAAGCCGATCTGACCTACTCCGGCGACACTCCGGATAATAAATTCACCTATGAAATCGGCCTGGCGATCTTTAATAATCTCTACATCGATAAATTCCGGGAAGTGCGGATCAGCAACAGCCCGCTGATTGTCTTCGATAATTTCAGCGAATCCGAGATTTATGGTCTCGAAGTCAACGGCCAGGCCGGATTATGCCAGCAAATGCTTGACCTGCACGCTTCATTGGCCCGCTATTTTCCATCCGACAAGATCGCCTTCCCTTTTAAATCCGATCGAAAAATTACAGCCGGCCTGACTTTTGATTACCACGGTTTTAACCTGGACCTCACCTGGTTTTCCGAATCAGCCCGGATCGGCTGGATCAAGCAAAGAAATGGTGAAACTTACCTGACGGAATTGCCGGCCTATGCGAATCTCGACCTGCATCTGACCAAAACATTAAAACTCCGGCATTGCCAGGGATCGGTGGCTTTCAGCGCCCGCAATCTGATCGACCGGGAGCTCGCTCTGGACGGTATCACCATTTACGACCGGCGTTTCTACCTCAACTTTGGAATCGAATTGTAATGGATAAACTCAGACAATATTTTGTATATAGCGGAATTGCTCTCTTAATCGGGATTTTTTGGGCCTGCACCTCCAATCCTTTTTTCAAGGATAATTACTTCGAACTGGAAAAAATATCCGGCCGCGTCATTCTGAACGACGGGACTGTACCGGATAGTGTCTTCGTCTGGTTGGACGGGCTGGATCTGCAAACTTATACCGACCGGGATGGCAAATTTTCGTTGCTCCTCCCGCCGCCGGATATGCAGAGGGATCAAAATGGACTGAATGGCACTTATCCGCTCTACTTTTACAGCGCCAATTATGCCGTCGATTCCCTGCCGGTCGTCCTGACCGAAGGTCATCTGGAAAAATCACAGACATATATCGATAACGATGGCCGTTTGCGTAGTCCGCTCACGCTGGCAAAACTACTAGACTTTTCAACCACCGTTACTCCCGCGGTGATTGCCAATGATTTTAAAGACACGCTGCAGGTGGACGTCCGTTTGTTTAGTTATTGTGAGGCGCTCCAGGTCAACTGTTTCATCTGGAATAAACCGGTCGGTGCAACTACGATAACCTATCAGAGCGGTGTAATTCTACGACCGCTCAATATTCCGGACGCCGAACCGGTCTTTATCTATAATGCCTATATTTTACAGTACGCCTACTATCTGCCATATAAACAGGTAACGATCTGGCCGATCCGTTTTTATTTCGACGCAACGAGCTTGCCGCCCGGCGAATACGAAGCTCTGCAATTCTGCTGGGTGGTTCAGGAAAATGTTCCCGGTAAACTCATGCAGAACTTTGGTTATAATTGGTATTGGCTGAATGCCGACTATCTTAAAATTCCGATGAAGCGGAACTGTGCGGTTCTGAAAATTCTGCCATAGATGTTTATTTGTCATGTTATAACAAAAAAGGCGCATCTTGATGACGCGCCTTTTTAACAATGATCAGGATAGATTACTTTAGAAATATCATCTTCTTCACTTCACTAAAATCGCCGGCTTTGATTCGATAAAAGTAAATCCCCGCCGAAAGTTCACCAGCATCGAAATTGATACTATGATAGCCTTCATTTTGTTGATTATCGACGAGAGTGGCAATTTCATTACCAATCATATTATAAATCTTTACGGTGACCTGACACGGTTCAGAAAGCGTATAACTTATCATCGTCGAGGCATTGAAAGGATTGGGATAATTCTGATTTAAAGAGTATGATTGCACTGAAGTTATGCCCGATCCTTTTTCAATAGCCGTGATCGGCCAGACCGGTTCACAATCCGAAATGGCAACATCATCAATGTAAATATGACTGTTCAGACTGGTATTCATGGGGATGCACAGCCGGAAATTATAAACCTTTTCACTGTTAAAAACTTCTTCTGCTCCCTGTGAAAATTCCGAAAGCGGAAGTTTGTAGTTTACCCAACTACTGTCGGTTCCAGATACAAAAAGGCAATACATTTGCTGAGCCGGGTAGTCATTAAAACAAAGATAATACATTCTGTTGTCCAGACTGGGAGGCACCAGCATTTTGAAATACAGTGTATCGTTTTCCATATCCAGAATATCGTCAAAATCGGTTGTATCCGTAAAATTGAATCGCATATCGGGATAGGTATCGGCTTCGCCATACGGCATCCAATCGACGGCCGAATTTCCGGAAAGACCGACACCGGCCGTGATTGTAACGGCATTGGAATCATTTTCTGATCCACCGGTGACTGACAGCGAATTTACATTTTCGCTAAAACCATTATGAAACATGTCGAACTTAATTTCATTTTGAGCAAAGCCAATTCCGACCATAACAGCCATGACAATGCAGATTACTTTAACATAATTTTTAAACCACATTTTTTCTCCTTTCGTTTTTTTATTTAGGTTGTAATCGAAATTATCAGTCCTTTGTATATCCATATTTTGCTAAAAGTTTTTATTTCAGATAGATTACTTTAGACGCGCAAGTGAATCCGTTTTCATTCGAAAAAACGATGAAATAACATCCGGAAGTCAAATTGACGGGTTGATAGGTCAGATAATGATTCCCGCTATTTTGGTAACCTTCCTTCAGGCAATCCATTTTCCGGCCTAACAGATTGAATAATTCTATCCTGACGTTCATCGGCTCTGAAATTTTATATTTAATTTTAATACTGCTGTTAAACGGATTCGGAAAAACGCCAGTGATTTTGATTTCTTCCGGCAGGATTCCACCAGACAATAGTTCGTCCGAAATCGAAGTTTCTGTTAACAATTTGGTGCCGATTAGGGATAATAATGGCTGTTCATCATCAATCTGATCCTGGCCGATATGCCATATTAGTACACCTGACAAGCCCTGAGCCAGGACATATTCACATTTATTGCGCACCGAAGCCGTATCGTCGAAAGTAATCAGTTGGGAGTTGCCGGTATTCGTTAGATAGGGCACTTTTGCGACCGAATCCCAGTGATAGATCCAGCCGTTACCGATTTTTGATACTATCTCGGAGTAGTTCAAACCTTCTCCGCCGGTACTGTTTTGATATAATCCGGTGGCTGTAAATCGTCTCCCGTAAAAGGGAATTCCCACCAGTATTTTATTCCCGGGGAGGCTACGGGATTTCAGATACTGAATAGATTCATGCGCCGAGCCATCATATTCGTTGGACGGAGCATACAGCGGAGCGTTATGCCCGGCATGGTTGGTCCAGGTTCCGTGAAAATCGTAGGTCATGCATCCGAACCATTCCACATAGGCCGCCATGCCTGAAAAATCGTAGTTTTGTCCGCTCCAGGCGCCGGCCGGAACCGCCATGGTCACGATCCGGGTAGAATCATCCGCTTTTATGGCCTGATTCAAAGCAATTACAAACTGGGTGAGATTATTCTTGTCGCTGCTACCGGGATATTCCCAGTCCAGATCGACACCATCGTATCCATTATCATTGCAGAACGACACCAGGTTATCGATGAATTTCTGACGTTTGGTCGAATCGGCCAGTATCCCGGAAAAATATGTGCAATTTCCCCAGCCGCCGACTGAAATCAGGATCTTTTTCCCGGCTTGATGTGTTTTATTAACTAAGTCGGGATACGGAATAGTGCTGTATTTATCCAGTTTACCGTCTGACTTAGGCCAGATAAAAGCGTGGGTGATATGGGTCAGATGCTGGAATTCGATTTTATCCGCAGAAAAAGTATATCGGTTCCAGGCCGGATAGTAACCGACGACATATTTGGCTCCGGAAAGGGCGGCCGTCAAAGACAAAACCACCATTACCAACGATCCGAAAAACCTGATACTTCTACCCATCATTTTTCCTTCTATAACCACTACGTTTCAAATTCGCCTGTGTTTGGTTCGGAACGGCAGTCGGCTAATTCCATTAGCAAAAGCCTCTGCCGGTCGCAATATTTTCCAATTCTAAAATAATTAGCCGCGGGGGAGGGGCAAGCGCCGGCCGCCCCTCTTCCGCGGTCTAAGACTCATTTCAGGAAGACCATTTTCTTAGTCAATACAATGTTGTTGGCCTCCAAACGATAAAGGTAAATACCGGTCGATAGTTCAGCGGCGTTAAAATCGACCCTGTAATTTCCGGCGTCCAGATACCGATCGACCAGAGCGGTGATTTCCCGACCGTTCAAATCGAAAACCTTTAAAGTGACATCGCCACTATTCAACAGTTCGAATTCTATCGCGGTGCACGGATTGAACGGATTCGGGTAATTCTGCGATAACCGATAGCCAGCCGGAACTCTATCATTCTGGTTCGGATTGACTCTATTATTTGGCGTGGTGCTCCAGACCTGGATCAATCCAGAACCGAAATCGCTCAAATAGGCTTTGGAGGCATCGGAATTACAGGCTACTCCCCGGATGGTTTTAAAAGGCGCCTGAGCATCGCCTGCGATTGATTCATATGTCATATTTTCTAAATTATAGACATAAAATTTCTTAGCCCCTTCATCATTAACCCACAAGCGGCCTAAAGGATCGATGGCGGGACTCGAAGGATTATTGGTAAATCTGCCCTGAGTCGGGCCATGAAGAGAATCCACCAGTGCCCAAAGCCCATCATCATTATGATAGTGTTGAATGACTCCGTGCCAGAGAGTGCCTACATACAGATCCAGACCATCTGAGGTCACCGCGACCCCTCGAGACCATACTTCCATCGAGTTGCAAACCACATCCATCGAATCAAGATCCGAATCGAATATTCTAATTGGTTTCCCGTATTCGGATCCCATTACAACTCCGACATACACATTGCCGGCATTGTCAACTGCCGGTTTAGTGAGAGCATAATCATCCACTTTAACATAATCCATACCGCTTAGATCAGAGTAATTAATCCGATACAGACTGGTCAGATTCATCACGACCAGAATGTTCCCGTTCTGGTCCGTGGTCATTCCGCAGCAACCACCTTCAATTTTGTGAGTTACTCCTCCAATAATCAGTTGTTTGATTGAATCGACAAAAGTACCGTCAGAATTTCTCACACGGATACCGCCGCTGCTGGTATCATAACTGGCATACCAGATTTTTCCATCGGGATCAACCGCGATTCCGTGAACATTGGGAAGAGTATCCAGCACAGAATTGAAGTAATAGCCAGCCTGTTGCGCGAATAGAGAAACAGTCGCTAATATGCAAAAACATACGATTTTTAAAATACGTTTCTTCACCGTTTTCCCCTTTTTCTTTCGTTGTTTCAAATCTCCCCTGCGAAGACTCGCAATCAGAATCTTCGCAAGGGGATTTTATATTCATATAAGAAAAATCGTCACAAGATCAATTCAAATATTTCCAGACGAGTTACTTTAGAAAGGTCATCTTTTGGACTTTTCTAAATTCATCCGTGACCATACGGCAGAGGTAAATACCTGTACTCACCGTGTGTCCATTGTTATCTTTACCGTCCCAAATGATGCTCTGATAACCGGCGGATTGATTCTGATTTACCAGAGTACGGATTTCTTTTCCGACGATATCATAGATGATGATTTTAACGTTACTTTCTTTCGGCAAACTGTACCTTATACTTGTTGTCGGGTTGAACGGATTAGGATAATTCTGATTAAGTGAATACACCTTAGGCAGATTTTCAGTTTCACTGATCGCATTTTGAACCGAATTCCCAATCTGGACTTCACTGAAATAGGCAACCAGATCAGCCGTAAAACCTTCACCGGCCAGAAAAACCAAATTGGTAATAGCAGTGGAATCAAAAACTCCGCCGGCAACCATAGTATTCAAAGGTATCTTGAAAGTATGCCAGGTGCCGTCCCATCCGGCTTCCGCTTCGGTAATCGTAATATCGACCTGATTTGGCCAACCACTCTCGTTACGAAGGGCGATCGGAATGTCACCAAAACCAGTCGGCACATTAATTCTAAAATAGAGTGTGTCAGTATCGAATACATCTTTTAAATTGACCGGAGCATTGGTCAGATCAAACGTCACACCCTGCCATTGTTCGTAGGAATTCCATTCAATTACCGATCCATCCAGATAATCAACATCAGCAATATAATCAGCCGCCCAGGCAACCGTACTGCTGACTTTATTGCAATCTGTTCCCAGCTCTCCATTCTTGTAAATCGATAGCGTGACGTCCGCCAAATTCAGGGCGGGTGGAATCGGATACAGAGCTGCATTGCCGATTTTGATATAATCCAGATAAGCGATCAGATCGGCAGTATATCCTTCCCCGGTGAGCAGGACGACATTTGTTATTGCGGCGGGATCAAAAACTCCCCCGGTAGCCATGGAACTAAGCGGTATTTGAAAGGTTTTCCAGGTGCCGTCCCAACCGGCTTCCGCTTCTGTAATCGTAATGTCCGCCTGGTTCGGCCAACCGCTCTCATTGCGCAGGGCAATCGGAATATCACCAAAACCCGTCGGAGCATTTATCCTGAAAAAGAACGTATCGGTTGCAAAATCATCCGCAAAATCTACCGGAGCGTTCGTCAGATTGAAAGTCAC
>JAZDEI010000185.1:0-17650 GCA_043808945.1 Fidelibacterota bacterium
ATCGAAGAGGCCAATCAGGATGAAGATCGTAAATCTCAAAATCGCCGGGTTGAAATATTTTTCTTAACCATAGGTTAAAAAGGGGATGATATTATGTCACGCAATAAAGTAACACAATTGATTGTAATCGTTTGTCTGGGCTTGCTTACCCTGCTAATAGCCCAGGAAAATCAATTATCTTACATATCCCAGAAATTGACGCTCGAGAACAGTGTAAAAGAAAGAGTCACGACTGCGCTGGATAAACTGCTCGATGATATCAAATTTGTTGTGGATGTCAAAGTCGAAATCGAATTCACGCCAATGGAACAGACTCGCACGGTAATCGGATCTCAACCGGAAGTCGCGGCTGAAAAAGCCGCTGTCCCAACCCCGAAAACGACTCCCACACCGGCCAAAAATAACACGGTACAAACAACCCGTCAACCATCCTCCGAGACTTCCTTACCTTTGCCCGGTTTCGAGATGCCTCCAACCATAGCCCAACCGAAGGAACAGGCCCCGGTTCAGACCCAGGTGAGCTCACTGCCACAGGAAACGGCTCCGGTAGAAGAAAATGCTCCCCAGCCACCACCAGATAAACCAGCACAAACCGCATCGCAGAACATCTCTACTTCTATTCAGAAAACCACAATCCCTGTACCAATCGTAAAACGCCAGGAAATCAGCATTATCCTCGAAGATGGCGTCTCACCGGAAACCATCGAAAATGTCCGTCAGATAGTGGCGGTGGCAGCCCATTATGATCGGGTGCGTGGTGATGTAATCAGCATTATGACCGCCAATTTTAAGAAAAGCCCCACCAAAGATGCGACTGAGACCATAATTTTAAAAAACATTGCCGAAAAAATTGACGATATTGAAAAACGTCAATCGGATGCCGAATACAACACTCGCATCGAACAGCAAAAACGTTTCGAACGGCAGGCGATCGTCAGGGACTCACTAAAAATCGACGATCTGAAAAAGCAAATCGCCGCTTTACAGATGCAGCTCCAGACACCTCAGATCAGTGATGATCAGCGCCAGGCTACGCAACAGCAAACGACCGCCCGCGAGACTGAACTGAACAACCTGCGCGACCAGCTAAAAGAAAGCAATCGCCGTCTCCAGGAACTTGAATTCAGCTCGCTTGAAACAACTCCACCGAGCATGTTCGGTATCCGTAATTTAGGAATGTGGTACGCAATCATCGCCGCCGCCGTTCTTTTTCTGGCACTTCTGATCGTTCTGCTGGTCAACCACCGCAAACAGGAAAAAAGACAGGAATTGGAATGGGGTTACGGCTCAAAAATCCCGTTAGGACCCCGGCCAACTCCGGCGATTCCGATTCGTAAACCGGCGGAACCTGCCGCACCACAAGCGCCAGTTCAAACGAGCACACAATCCGTGCCGCCGACTCCACCACCTGTTCAGTCAGTTCCATCGCCCACCCCGGCGGCCCCGGTCGCATCCGCTGCCCCGCCGGTGGATCTCGATGCCCAAAAAGAAGAAATGAAGAGCATGAAGCAATCCGTAATCTCAATGACGGTGGGCCAACCCGATACAGCTTCACGGATTATCAATTCCTGGATGAGTCAGGAAGTGCAGAGAAGCGAATCCGAAACCGAGAGTTAAAGGAGCATTAGCATGATAGATCCAAAAAATTTAGGCGGGCTCGATAAGGCCACAATCCTGTTTAAATCGTTGGGTGCCGACCTGGCCGCCCAGCTTTTCAAGGGAATCAACCGGAGTCAGTTACAAAAAATCCGGGAAAACATGTCCAAAATAACGAACATCCCTTTTGAAGTGAAAAAAGCCGTCCTTGAAGAATTCTATTTCAGCTTCGTTTCTGAAAAATTCACACCGGCTCAGGAAGAGACTAAAAAACCCTTTGAATTTATGGGGAATCTGAGCGATGAACAGATCACCTACCTCGTCTCCAGCGAATCCCCGGTCATTATGGCGCTGACAATTGCCCAACTGCCGGTCGAAAGACAGGTTAACGTTTTGCAAAATCTCGATCCGATTGCCCAACCAAAAGTCATGACCGAAATGGGACATCTGACAGAAATTCCGCTGGAAGGCGTGGTCAATATCGCAAATTCACTTAAAGAAAAAGCCGCTTTCATCCCGCGGGCATCGGAGTTCAAACGCGGCGGCGGCGAAGATCTGGCTGGTATTTTAAGCAAAATGCGCCCCAAGGACGAAAAACGCTTTATGGAACACCTTTCCAAAGAGGCTCCCGAATTGGTGGAACAGATCAAACGTTATTATTTCACTTTCGATGACATTCAAAAATTACCTCAAAATATTTTGTCGGAAGTGCTCAAATCGGTCGAGGCCTCGGAAGTCGCTTATGCGCTGAAGGGACAACCGGATGAAGTGCGCGACCTGTTCATCAATTGCCTGCCTCAGCGTACTCAAATCATCCTCGAAGATGAGATCAAACTGCTGGAAGGACCGCAACCTCGCCGAAAAGTTGACGCCGCCCAGAAAAAGATAATCGAAAAACTGCGCGAACTCGAGAAAGAAGGACGTTTTAATCTCGAAGATTTTATGGACGCCGATTTCATCGAATGAACAATTTTCCCGAATTCTCAAAAAAGCCCCGCGCGCGGGGCTTTTTTATTGCCGGCCGGTCAACCGAAGGTCAACAAGGCAATCGTTTCAGCCGCTCATTCTTTTTCAAAATACTTCTCATCTTTCTGCTTACCGGAAGTCCGGTTTTTCTGGTAGCCGAAAACTTCGAACAACAGGAACAGAAAGTTCAGCAGGCGTTACGAGCGATGTATAACATGGAATACAAACGCGCCGGCGATTTGTTCAGGACCGTCATGGCAGATACTCCATTTCATCCGATGGGCCCTCTTGGGGTTCTGGCCGTTCAATATTATCAAAATGCAGAGGATATCGGTTTTCACCGGCGCAATCAGCAATTTCTACTCGACATTGAACAGACACTACAGATTTATTCCAGACAAATTCAACATCATCCGGACCGACCCGAGTATCTGTTTTTCTACGGCGTTGTGATGGGTTTGAAAGCCCGCATTCTGCTTGTCGAAAAAAATTACTTCGGTGTCCTGACCAGCGGTCTCAGTGCGATCAAATTCATTAAAAAAGCCGAGAAACTCTGCCCAGACGAACCGGATTTTCATCTGCCCGCAGGTTTGTTCAATTATTACGTCGGTATTTCAGCGCCCTATTTCCAGATTGCCAGCCGGATCATGCGCGAGTCCGGCTCGAAAGAGGATGGCCTTAAAAGCATCAAGGCCGATGCCGACCATGGTAATTACGGTCGCTGGGAAGCTCGCGCCCTGTTGGCTTACATCTATTTATACCTTGAATCCGACTACGCCGGATCGTTTGCGTATGCCGCCAAATTAGCAGACATTTTTTCCGATAATCCGTACTATGCCGGGCTGACGGCTGATGCTCTGATCCATTTAGGTGAGATCGACCAGGCTCGAATTTACATGAAGCGGGTACAGAATTTATTACCTACTTTAAAACCGCGCGCAGTGCTCGAATACCAGGCGAAATTACAAAACCTGAATGGTAGTCTGGCGCTGGCCGAGGGTCATTTGTCAGAAGCTGAAACAAATTTAAAGTTATTCTTTCGCGATTATGCCTTCGAACTGGATTACGATTTCGGTAATGCTTATTTACAGCTGGGAAATGTCTATGACCTGCAAAAACGCCGACCGGAAGCCATTGCCTGCTACCGTAAAGTCATCGATTTAAACAATCGTACCACTGCCGTGCGGTTGGCTAAAATTTACCTGCAAAAACCGTTTTCGGTAAAAGCACATTAAGTAATATTGCGACCGGCCAAAGTTATGAGTTCTCCGATTTTTTAATTATATTGGCATCCGGTTTTTAGAATGAAACGAGTGTGAATTACAGTTTTCATATCATCACGTATATTTTACTCATTGCGGCAATAGCAGCCACGATCATGGCCATTGCCCTTTGGCCGCGTCGGAAAGCTCGCGGTGCTTTCTGGCTTTTTTTACTGGAAATCGCTATCGGTATTTGGTCATTGGCCGCGGCTTTTGAGGTGGCCGCGACGACGGTATCATTAAAATACTTATGGACTAAATTTTCATATATTGGCAATGCCACAACTGCGCCTTTATTTTTTCTATTTACTTACGAGTACGCCCGCCAACGAAAATTCTCTAATCCCCGGAAGATATTTTTACTCTTCCTGCTTCCGCTGATATACCTGATCATCGCCGCCACTAATGATTATCATCATCTGCACTGGAGCAATCTTATAATCAATCCTGTGACTAATCTGGGAGTTTACGTACACGGCCCCCTTTTCTGGATCTTCGTAGCCTTTAGTTACCTCCTGCTGATGATTGGGGTCATCTATCTTCTAAGAGCGCTCTTCCAGTTCAACATTATTTACCGTCCACAAAATATTGTCATCCTGACAGCCTCTTTATTTCCGATTGTCGGCAATGTTCTCTATGTATTCAGGTTGCTTCCATACCCGGGAATGGATTGGACGCCGCCGGCTTTTGCCATCACAGGTATATTATTGGGTTGGAGTCTCCTGCGTTTTAAAATGTTCAAATTGATTCCGGTGGCCCGCAATCAGATTATCGATACAATGCCGGACGGATTAGTAGTACTGGATGCGGAAAATCAGATCATCGACGCCAATCCATCAATTCAGAAAATTCTGCAACAGAGGCTAAAATCGTTAATCGGCAATAAGATCGGGACATTTTTCCCCGACTCTCAGGAATTGCAACAAGCCCTGGAGCGAACCGAAGAGACTTTTATTGAATTAAAATTCAATTCCGGCAGTGGAGAGAATTTTTACGAGGTCCGGATCATCCCACTGGTCAAAGAAGTAACCGGCAACAGCGGTAAATCTATCCTCTTCCATGATTTCACAAAGCGCAAACTCATCGAAATCGAACGTGAGAGTTTAGTCCGAAAACTGCAGGACGCATTGGCCGAGGTTAAAACCCTGAACGGTCTTCTACCGATCTGTAGTCATTGTAAAAAAATACGGGATGATCAGGGTTATTGGCAGAATGTCGAAGAGTATGTCCGTCAGCGCACCCATGCTGAATTCAGTCATGGAATTTGCCCGGATTGTATGGTAAAACTCTATCCCGATATTGCCGAACGCATCAAGTTGAAAAAAAAGTAAGACGTTCTTCTCCAATTACTAAGTGAGTTGATCTCTCATAATTCGTACTATAAAATTTCTAAAATGAGGTGAAATATATGGACGGTAATATTCCGGTTCTCATGGTCACGGGTCATTCTCTGGCATCCGCCTGGGAGAATTCCCTGGTCGAATTGTACCAAAAAGGTTGTGATATCAAAACCGAATACGATAAACCTGATGATCCGCCCAGCAAAGATTCCACCATGACGATTATCGTACAGGATCCGTTGGCCGAACCGATGATCCACCGCGATTTTCCCGGCGGGCTGGAAGATTTACAGGAATATGTCCTGGAAGTGCTGGAAGGAATCAAGGATCACTGTGTCCGATCGGCTGACGATCCTTCTGACGCCCGCTGGGAATATACCTATCATCAGCGATTATTCAATTACCAGCCGCCCGGTTCGGAAAAAATATTTGATCAGATTGAGATAATGGCAGAAAAATTATCTAAAACGCCTCACACTCGCCGGGCCCAAGCCATTACCTGGAAAGTCTGGGAAGATAATTACTGTTACGATCCGGCCTGTTTGCAAAGCATCTGGTGTCGTCTGCTAAAGGATGAGCCTGACACCTGGATTTTGAACACGAATGTCCGCTTCCGTTCCAATGATGCCTATAAAGCCGCATTTATGAACATGTTCGCCCTGACGCAATTGCAGGTCGAAATTGCCCGCCGCATTTCGGAATTAACCGGGAAGGAAATTCGCCTCGGACGATATGTTCACCAGGCTGACAGTTACCATATTTACGGCGCTTATTTCGAAGAATTCAGGAATCGTTTTCTGAGGGCAATCGACACACGGCCATTTGAAAAAAGAACCTTTCGCTATGCGGATGTCAAAGACATCATGACCGAGGCTATTCCCCAAATCCGCGAAAAAGCCGCGAAAATGTGCCGTCCCGATTAAAAAAATAGGGGCGATTGATAATCGCCCCTATCGAGAAAAAGATTATCCCGCGCCGGATCAGCGCATCAGGATCATCTTGCGGGTTTGTTTAAAATCACCAGCCGTCAGCGTATAGATATAGATACCACTTCCGACTCGTGTGCCGGCCTGATTGCAGGCATCCCAGACAAATGTATGATAACCGCCCGGCAGGTTGACCGACTTAAATTCCCGGATAACCTGTCCCATCAGATTATAGATGGTTAGCGTCGCCCCGCTGGTATGCGGCAGGGCGATTTCGATCGAAGTAACCGGATTGAACGGATTCGGGAAATTCTGAGACAGTCCAAACTCCGTAGGTATCGCGCGTTCTCCGACAATTCCGGTCAAGGTCAGGCTGATCGGTTGCGTCTTTTCCGACTCATTCAAACCGTAGTCCGTCGCGGATACGCAGTATTTGTAGTTACCGGCAAGAGAGGCGGTATTATCGACATACTCCGGTTTGGCCGAATAACCCAGCAAGGTCAATTCCGATTCTCCAACCTTCCGATAGACAGTATAATACTTAACCGGTTCGCTGGTGACTTCCTCCCATTTAAGAGTAATGTCCCCGGGATTAACCGAACCGGTCAGGTTCTTGGGAATTGCCGGTGCCAGGTTGTCTTCTGACCAGCCTGCCAACAAATTGGAATTCCAGAAAGACCAGCCGTCCCAACCAATCGCACAAATCAGGTAACCGGTCCAATAAATATCTTCTCCTACTTTATCATACAAAGTCGAAACAACGACGTTGTAATGATCCATCTGAGGATTTACCGGTACGGTCGTGACATAGTCCCATTCATACTGCGCTTCCGGATTAGGTTCCGGGCCTTTAAACCGTTCCACGGCGCGCCAGATCTGGTATTCCTTCACGGCTCCGTAGAGACTTTCAGCCCGTTTCCAGGTCAGACGTACCTGTTTACCTTGATCCATCGGCACATCCAAAACCGACAGGATCTGCGGCCCAAAAACATAATTGGTCGAATAGAGCATTACCGGATCGCCGGGATGGTTAGTCGGGAAGTCAAAATAACGCCACTCACTATTAAAATTGGTTTTTGAGTACATGGCTTCATAGTATCCGGTCGGTAATCCGATCGTATAATGACCGTTGAAATCCGTATAGGTGTACCCGATATAATTCTCTGACTCCAGGTACACGAGTACTTTACGTAGCAAATTGCCTGAATCATCGACTACATTTCCTTGAAGTATATCTGTAATGGAAGCTGCCGCAGATTGCAGGGCGAAATCGATCGTGGTGTCGACCATGATATTAACTCCGTTAAGGAACTGCGCCCAGAAACCGTTCGCACCAACCTGGAAATCATAATAACCGGATTTTACCTTGATCTCATAATAACCTGTCGAATCCATGAACAGGGTGAAAGGTTCATAAAAATTCCAGTTAAAGGCCATGAGTAGGGCAAAGGGTATCGGGGCAGTGGTCTCTGCATCCCGAATATGACCATTAATAGTGATATCGCCCACGATCGAACCCATCCAGAATTCCAGATAGACCGGTTCTTTGCCGACCCAGACGTCATAAATATTATACGGATCGTAGCCATCGGCATAAGCTGTGAGTCCATAATATCCGAAAGGCACGTCGTTGATGGAAAAATAACCATTGCCGTCAGTATGGACCTCGTAGTATTGCGGGCCATAGACTTCGACCTTGGCATTACTGATGCCGACCCCGCTATTATTATAGACATAACCATTGATAAAGCCTTTGGTAACCGGCGGATTGATATAGAAATCACGGGTATAGTTATTACCTGAGATAACACCGATTGAATCGAAAAAGGAGACCATCCATTCCCACGGCCAATAGACCTCGAGAATCCAGTTGTTACCGGCCGGGGGCATACCACCAACGAGTGGAATTTCATAATGACCATTCGAATCGGAATAAGCCCAGTAATCGAGACTACCGTTTCCGGCATTGAAAAAGGCATGAATTCCGGCATTAAAAAGTACAGAATTGTCGCTGGCATTATAAACCGTCCCGCTCAGAGACGCATCCGGAATGATTATTTTAAAATCTAAACCGGTGTGGGGAGCAAATAACGGACCATAATTCCATGGTGAAATGATGGCTTTGTCATCATACCAGGCGCTTAGCCAGTAGGCGGTTGTGTCGGTATAACTGGTGTCATTATGTATTACCAGACCTTGCAAAGCTGTCGACACCCCTAAAACATAATCACCGTTTGCATCGGTTACCGTATTGTTAAAATAGCCTCTTTCACCGACCCAAATGTCTGTAAAGACCTTCAAATCAGCTACCGGAGTACCATCTACGCGGCTGGCATGACCGCTGAAGAAGGCATTCAAAGCGTACAGGGTAAAATCAGCCGGATGATCGCCGCCCTGGAAGACTTCCAGATGCTGACCCTGGCTGAACATGTACTGACCCTCGAGGAAATCTTCCTCAATATTGACATACCACCAGCCTGGACTGACATGGAACTCAAAATATCCATCGGTGCCGGAAGTGGTTTCCAGTGATAATGGTCCGTTTTCGGAAAAAACCGGGACGTCCGGGATGCCGGTACCAGTTTCGTTTTTAACATATCCGTAAATCAATTCACTGCCGGCAACCAGAGTGAAATTCACACCCGGGATGTCGCCCCAAACGTCAAATTCATAGTTGGACGGTTCTGGTAACAATCCGGGATAGAACTGCCACACATCTATCGCGAACACTTTATAACGTCCCCGATAGGCATCCGGTATTTCGATCAGGAAATTACCATTTACATCCGTTTTCGTCAGAAAGCCTGCCTGCTGTCCGTCAGTCGTATAAGTCATTTCCGCAACTACGACAACGTTAGGAGCCGGAGCCCTCATCCCGATGCCGTCTTTCGTGATAACCATACCGGAAATACTGGTATTTTCATCCGGTGCACCGACATAAGCCATACCATGATTACTCGCCAGGGAGTTCATCCAGACTACATCCAGAAAAACAATTGCATTCTGGACGGCCATGATCGGTCCCGGGCCATCGCCTAATTGGTTAGTATTCAGTGTTGCGATGAACATGCCGTCTCCGGCCGGGGATCCATCAAATTCGATCCCGTCCCACAGCTTTATGTCGATTAGTTCCTCGTCATTAACCATCGTCAATTCCGTACCGGGAGTGTAGACACTGTCGCCATTGTCAACCAGGAAATTGACCACCGCCGTGTCAGTACCGGTAAAAATCGCCAGGACAATTACGTCACCAGCTACATAGGAAATTGTATCCGGTGCTCCGTTTGGCCAAATCAGCAGAGTATCTAACTCCATAAAACTATTCACCGGAGTAATCGATTTTGAAAAGGATTCCGTTTTGAATAAGTCAACGGATTTGGAATCTTTAAGAGCAGATTTGGTCCGCAGAGCGTTACTCTTTTGAATTTGTCGAACTTCCTTTTGACCGAGTTGGATTGGCGCGTTCTGCCTGGTAACCGATTTAACTTCGGCCTTTTCAGCAGGGGTCAATTTGGCAGTTATTTCACGGCTCCATTGGACCCTTTTGATTGTCTGGTCGGAATTATCCGCCCAAACAAATGAAATAATCGCCGTTAACACAAAAAAAATCGCTAAAGATCTTCGCATACATTCCTCCATATTTTTTCATTTGTTGGTTGCATTTACACGATTTATTTGTATTACCATCAATTGTCACCCATAAATATAAGGAAATTGCACTAAATGCATGTGACCATTAACACAATGAAGTTAGCGACAAGGATCTTAGCTATCCTTCCAATTCCACCACTTCAGCAAATCCGGATCGTAATCCGTTTCGGTTGCATAATAAACCGCACAGCGCATGACGTATAACAAGCAACGGTCAACAATACAACCCTGTTTTCGGCAAATCCGGGCATAAAGTTCTTCCGGGTCGTTACCTTTCAAATCACCAACCGTTCGGATACCGACTTGGTACAGATCGTTGGCAATACACGGGCCGACTCCCGGAATTTCCTGGAGAGATTTCAGGACTACTCCTTTTTGATCATCCGTAATTTTCATCCCAAAGCCACATCCAGCATCATCATTACCGCGAAACCCAGCATGGCCCCCAGAGTCGCCGTGTCGGCGCTGGTCTCGCGTTGGGATTCGGGGATCAATTCTTCTACTACGACATAAATCATCGCCCCGGCCGCGAAAGCCAAAGCGTACGGCAAAATTGCCCGCATAACCAGTACGAGGTAAGCCCCGATCACGCCGGCAATGATTTCGACGACTCCGGAAAGCTGGCCATAGAAAAAACTCTTACCAATCGAAAGTCCTTCCCGGCGTAACGGCACGGCCACGGCAGTTCCTTCCGGAAAATTCTGAATACCGATGCCGAGCGCCAGGGCTATAGCGCCGGCTAAGGTTGCGGAGGGCAATCCGGCTCCCGCAGCTCCGAAGGCCACGCCGACCGCCAAACCTTCCGGAATGTTATGGATCGTCACCGCCATAACTAATAATACGGTTCTCTTCCAGCTCGTCTTGACGCCTTCCGCCTGTTCAATCGGCAATCCGAGATGCAGGTGCGGCATCAGTTTATCAATTATTTTAAGGAATATGCCGCCCAGCAGGAATCCAACCACCGCCGGTATCCAGGCCGGTGTAGCTGATTGACGGGCCATCTCGATCGCCGGAGCCAGCAATGACCAGTAACTGGCGGCAATCATAACGCCGGCGGCGAATCCCAGCATCGCATTCAGCAATCGCTGACTGACATTCCTGAATAATAAAACCACTGCGGCACCGGCGGCCGTCACCGACCAGGTAAAGCAGGTCGCCAGAAATGCCTGTCTAACCGGATTTAATTCTTTAAACCATTCGATCATAATTTTCTCAACTGTTCCATTTTTTCCAGGTGTCGATCAATCCGACGGTTGAATTATCGTGAGCCGGTACCGGCCGATCGCCGCTTAATTCCGGCAAGATCCGACCGGCAAGTTGTTTGCCGAGTTCGACACCCCACTGATCGAAGCTGAAAATGTTCCAGATGACGCCCTGCACGAAAATTTTATGTTCGTACATCGCAATCAGGGCACCTAACGTCTGCGGCGTCAATTTCCTGTAAAGAATCGAATTGCTCGGTTTATTACCGGGGAAGACCCGGAAGGGCAGCAGATGGCGAATCTCGGCATCATCAAGACCTTTGGCTTTTAATTCCCGGACGACTTCATTCGGACTTTTGCCGTTCATCAGGGCTTCGGTCTGCGCAAAGAAATTGGAGAGCAGAATAGCGTGATGATCGCCGACTGGATTTTGGGAAACTGCCGGCGCCAGGAAATCACACGGAATCAGCTTCGTCCCCTGATGTATCAATTGATAAAAGGCATGTTGTCCGTTCGTGCCGGGTTCGCCCCAAATGATCGGCCCGGTCTGATAATCAATTGTTTCGCCATTGCGATCGACGCGCTTGCCGTTGCTTTCCATATCGGCTTGTTGTAAATATGCCGGCAGACGCCGCAGGTATTGATCGTAAGGCAAAACGGCTAGCGTTTCCGCTCCGAAAAAGTCATTGTACCAGATGCCGAGCAGGGCGAGAATTACCGGAATATTACGTTCGAAGGGCGTCTCGCGGAAATGCCGATCCATAACGTGCGCACCGTTTAGCAATTGCTCGAAATTATCGTAACCGACTGCCAGTGCAATTGATAAACCGATCGCCGACCAGAGCGAATAACGCCCGCCCACCCAGTCCCAGAAAACGAACATGTTGGCCGGATCGATCCCGAACTCAATCACTTTCTCGCGATTGGTCGAAACCGCCACAAAATGCGATTTAACGAAACGCGTTTCGTGAGCGGCGACCAGGAACCAGCTGCGGGCGGTCTGCGCATTGGTCATGGTTTCCTGGGTCGTAAAGGTCTTGGAAGCGATGATAAAAAGCGTGGTGGCCGGGTTTAGGTCTTTCAACGTTTCGACAATGTCCGTGCCATCGACATTCGACACAAAATGAGTTTTTAAATGCGGAACATGATAAGATTTTAATGCCTCAGTCACCATCGCCGGACCGAGGTCAGAACCGCCGATCCCGATATTAACCACGTCTTTGATCGGCTGGCCATCATAGCCGCGCCACTCACCGCTGATGACTTTTGCGCTGAATGTGCGCATCTGCTCCAGAACGGTTTTTATTCCCGGTATGACATCCTGTCCATCGACGTAAACCGGCGCGCCGTTTAAATTGCGCAAGGCGGTGTGCAATACAGAACGGTTTTCGGTGACATTGATCGGTTCGCCGCGAAACATCTGCTCTATTGCATCTTTTACGCCGGTTTCATGCGCCAGGTCGAGTAAAATTCGCCGCGTCTCGGCAGTGATCAGGTTTTTACTGTAATCCAGCAGGATTTCGTCCCGCGTCGTTTCATCGAGCATCAAGCGGATCGAAAAACGCCGGAAGCGTTCCGGGTCATCTGCGAAAAGCTTTTTGAGAGTGGTTTTCCGGATTTCGGGATAATGGGCCAGCAGTTTTTGCCAGGCGGAAGTTTTAGTCGGATTGACTGCGGGTAACATAACTGCGTTCTCCTGTCGTTAAGCGCTAAAGATTACAAAATAAATCTTCCGAATACAATACACCGAGCAACAATTTGAGTAAAACAGGATTTACACAGTTACAAATCGATTTTCGACAGCAACCGCTCAAGCAAGCGCTGATAAATCAGATAATTGTCACCGATGACGACGAAGCGTACCGTATGAGGGAACTCGTTTCCGGCTAAATGCTGCTGCACAACGTCGAACGCAATTTCCGCCGCCGGTTCGAGCGGAAAGCAGTAAACGCCGGTGCAGATCGCCGGAATCGCCACTGTATCCAATTTATATTCGCTCGCAATCCGTAAAACACTCCGGTAACAGGCGGCCAGAAGCTCAGATTCGCGGTGATTGCCACCACACCAGATCGGACCGACCGTGTGAATAACATACCGCGCTGGCAAATCATAGCCCGCCGTCAAAACCGCTTCGCCGGTCGGCAGACCGTTCGGAAGATCGGTTTCGCGAATCCGGCGACATTTTGCTAACAGGCGTGGTCCGGCGGCACGATGAATGGCGCCATCGACTCCGCCCCCGCCCAAAAGTGAACTGTTAGCGGCATTGATGATCGCATTGCATGTTTCGTGGGTGATGTCGCCGCGTTCGAGGATAATTCGGTTAATTTCTGATATATTGGCTCTGAAAATATTCCCTACTTAATCAAAATTAATTTCCGAGACAATACGATTGACGGTGTTTTCATGGTATAAATATAAAAACCGCTACCCACCGGCTGTCCCCATTGATTGGTACCCTTCCAGGTAATCGTGCGATAACCATACGGTTGTTTCTCATCTACCAGTTTATTTACCAATCGACCATTGATGTCATAGATGGCTATTTCTACTCTGGAATCTTCCGATAAAGCGTACTTAATCGTGGTAGATGAGTTGAATGGATTCGGATAATTTGGGAACAACATGAATTTGTCAGGGATATCGCTTATTTTTCTATCAATTGATGACGTATAAGGAGACTCTATGGCCCCCAAGTCAGGCGCATTTCCCTGAAACTCGCTGTCCGCCAAATTTAAAAGTGTATCATCATCGAGGATAAAAAAGGCTATTCCTTTATCAATGCATCCGGAAGATTCACTCAAATGATAATCATAAGACGCACCACCCACAAACTGGGGATCAAAATCCACAATTTGGTCAGAATATCTTATCGTACCGGATCCTTTAACTCCGGTAAGTCCACCTTCGATATTTGAATTAACTAAAACCAGATTTGACTTATTAGGAACATTAATTTTATTTGAACTGCTGCTACGAAGGATGGAATTGATTATGATAATTTTTGCTTGCAGGCCAGAGTATCTAATTCCGCCATAATTTGTTGAATAGGTGTTATTCGCGATGGTCAGGTTAATGAAGCTAAATTCCGGTATGTTAAATTCATTTCTCATTAAAAAAATCGCATCCGATCTACATTTATTACTGTCAATCAGTACCCTGTAACAAGATAAGTCACTTCCATAGGAAATTATGGCAGCGCCTGTATTGGTCGCTGTATTATGAGTAAATTCTGTCCGACTGACGTGAATCTTAGAGTAATTATCTATATACAATCCGGCTCCATTCGTGGCTGAATTGCCGCTGATAATCAGATTATTTAATTTCATTTCAGAAGCATTACAGTAAATGCCACCACCATTTTCCGTCTTCCCATTTATTATTTGAAGATTGCTCAGTTCCGCATCTGTAATACCATTTATGACGAACACATTACTTGTATTCGCTGCATCCAGGATCGTTTCTCCAATGGTGTCACCAAGGATTTTCACGTAACTTTTCGCTGTTAATGGAAACGTTTCGCCATTCGTTGCTGAACTGTAGACTCCTGCATCCAGATACAAAGAGTGCGGGCGCTGTTTATCTGCAAAAACCATCTCCAGGGCTTTTCTGATTGTTTTAAAGGATGTTTCCCTGGAAATTCCGTCGTTTTCATCGTTACCGGCTAACGGATTAACATACAAATCGGCTTCAATTTGAGGAATTAATCCGGTATTAACATGCATATCAAAACTTGTCAGGGGGAAAACATAATCTTCAGTCAGATAATAAACAGTAAACGTATCAAGATACACACTTACTGGATTTGAACAATTTCCGGCATATAAATCTGATCCAAATACAGCCGAGTTATTATAAATGTTACAAAGCTTTGACGTATCGAATTTAACTTCCGATATACCACTAAAAAAAATCGCGCCCCCATACGTCGCCTGGTTATTATTGATTGTAAGATTACTCAATATCGGCGCCGCCTGATCAAAGCAGGCAATTCCACCCCCTCCATCAAACGCCCTATTTCCGATAAGATGCAGGTTTTCCAGATTTGGCCTGGAGTTGATAATATAAACCGCACCACCATACAAACCGTCACCGTTTCTTATTTCAAGGTTCTTTATGGTTAAATTTGAATCGTTATCAATATAAATACCATTCCCTAACTGTTCCGGATCGAGGATTGCCTGTAAATTATCCGGTCCTGAAATAGTAAGATTACTGAATCCGCGAACCGGAAATACCTCTCCGGTGGTGGAAGGACTATATATTCCCGGTGACAGAATAATATTTTTCATTGCAGATGGATCGCTTTTAATAATAGCCTGCCGAACAGTTTTTAAGGGTGCAAATGAATCTGTACCGATATTACTGTCATCACCTTCCGGAGCAACATACAGATCAGAGGTAAATTGATCTATGACTGAATGCCTGACATCCATTGAAAACATTTCACATGGATAAACCAGATAATCACAGGGTTTTCTGACCGTAAAAGTATCAACGATCACTGTTGTCATCGAATCCGGATGAATGCCAAATATCTCTGAGCCAAACCGCCCGTATTGGTTATTGTAAATGTTACAGAGTTTATTTGGATCAAATTTTATTCTGGTACTATTTCCAAAATATATGCCGCTCCCGCAATCAGCCTTATTATTTATTATTGATACTCCTGAGAGAAAAATCGATGAGAAGTCTCCGGCTTTAATTCCACCGCCATACTGACTGTTACCATTTTTTATAATCAGATTGGCCAGATCTACTTTAACATTGGAAGCGATTGAAATAACGCCACCGGAAGATTGGGCATCCAAGATTGCCCGGTTGTCAGGAGTACCTTCGATTCTGACCGGTTTATTAATAATAATCGGAAACGTCTCGCCGGTTGTTTCGACACTGTACCGGCCGTTTGAAAGATGAATAGTTTGTCGGTTTATTTTAGAACCGGCTATTTTATTTATAGCGTTCGCTAGGGTTTTAAAGGATTGTTCCGGAGTCAATCCGCTGTTACCGTCATCACCATTTGGACTGATAAAAACATCGCCAAAAATAAACGGCTCCGATCTCAAAGTCGCCGGTTGGTCCGTTCGGGTCCAGAATAGATTGCTTTCAAGAACCTTACCCGGACTGGTGGTACTGACAGTTCCATCATCATAAGAGGCTATGTAATAGTAGTAATCCTTTTGAAATTCAACCGTCTTATCCTGATAGGTATTAACGACAGAAGATCCCTTACCACATTCGAAAATACGTTCATAGGGCCCTTCATTAGTACCAACCGACCGGTAAATACGGTAACCGGCAAAATTAGTATATGACTCCGCGTTATCACTCCAGTTAAGCACTATTTGACTACTGTCGGAAATAACTTCAAAAAGGTCCGGCGGAGGCGGTAACTGCTCGAAGTTTAAACCGTTTTGCCAGACTGTTAATGCTTTATTAAATGTCTGACGGATTGAGTCCTTGCCGGTAAACACCCAGGCGTCCTTGAATTCATCCCGGTTGGAAGTTACTGATCCGTCCGGTTTGGTATAAGGCGAATTTTGCTGGAACCACTGCCCACCGATCTGTTCGCATTTCTCCCGACTTAGTCCGTTGACGCCTTCTGCTAAGACAATCCGGATGCTGTCGCCGGGCGCAATTGTATATGGCCCGAATCCCATGCTTTGAGTATATCCACCTGAGTTTCCCTCTATGGGAGTCGCGACCCAGAGATCGGCATCCTGATTTCCAACCGCCTGCGCATGGGTTTGGGAGGGTATACCACGCATCATCAATTCATACTCCAAGCTCATGCGAGATGTATCGAATTGGTTATGATTGGGCGTGACTAATTGCATACCGGAACTAAAATATGGTATACTAAAAGGTTGCATCTGATCATCACTCCGATCCACTACCGACTTGTCGGCGTGCAAGACGGCCACACCAGGAAATTGGGCGGCGCCCAGCCTACCATCTGCTGTTATTTTATCACTACCGATATTCGGACCACCAATATTATCGCAATCGTACTTCGAATGCAGACCATGCCAGGCATATATTGCCCGGACATTATCGCCGTAAAATGGATGCAGAATATCGTTTACCGTATTATGCCCCCAACAAACCGATTGGGGTGCATAGCCAAAACCGTAAACACCGGCTTCTTTACAAACAGCATATCTGTACTGGTAGAAAAAAACTACGTCGTCAAGAGTTTGATTCTGCACACTTCCATTCTTATCGTAGATACCGGTGTTTTTAAAGACATACTCATAGATCATATAATTGTCATCTGACTGCGCAGAAGATGCATAGACTTTCCGAGTAAGAGTAATACCTATGGATGTATTAACCACATTGACGAGAACCCGGTCTGTCGGCAGAGTCATATCAACTTCATCAACCTGATCCATCTGATATTGTTCAGTACCATTGACCAGTACCGTCGGATGTTTAAATTCACCGAGCATTTTCAAACTAACCGGCATTACCTCATTGTCTTTGTCGACGGTTCGCGGACCCACTGCGACTACTTTATGCGGGAAAACCGTCCCGCCCTGGAGCGGATCGGTATAATTCGTGGTTCCAATCCAGAGCCCTTTGGCGACTTGCATATCCTGGTCTTTGAATTGCGCCGGCCATCTTAATCCGTCCTGCTGGTCTGATATGAGATGACGCCGGCCCACTTCGATTTCACAACCGGCATCCGAAAACCAGTTCTGTAATGA